>JBGPGZ010000224.1:0-6939 GCA_041484175.1 Cyclobacteriaceae bacterium
ATCCGGTATTTGGTTGAGCGTGGGGTATTGCCGGAGGATCAACTGGTTGTTTAGCGGTTTCGTGGAGGTGCGTTTTGAAAAGAACAACGGATTCTCGATTTCTCAAATTGAGTCGACCTCTTCCGGAGTTACGATGAGTGCGCTGGTTGGATTAAGGTTTTAAGCATGAAAAGGATCCAGCTTATCGTATGTGGTTTTATTCTTTTTGCGACATGCACGAAAGAGGAAACCACCCCCCGGTTATATCCGCGAGTGGAGACAGGCGAAGTAACTAACATCTCCAGTAAGGGAGCACTATTTCAAGGGGAAATCACCTACGCGTCGAACGACATTCTGGATCACGGATTTATCTGGTCTACCGACGAGCCCCCTACGTTTCAAAATTCTGATAAAATGTCGCTGGGTGGAAAGACAGGCACAGGGAATTTTTCTGCCACGGTGGATCGAAGCCTGGGCGAAGGAGTGAAGTATTATGTCAGGGCTTATGCGAAGTCGGACAAATATCTGGTGTATGGGGAAGTAGTTTCTTTCCTTAGTTTGGGAAGCAAGGCCCCAAGCATAACGGATTTTAATCCAAAAGAAGCGGAATTAGAAGATACAATTTCCATTCGTGGTAATAATTTCAGTTCCAGAAAAGATGTTGATGTTGTACAATTTAATAATACAAAAGCAATTGTTACCATGGCTTCAGATACACTCTTAAAGGTTATTGTGCCCACTGCATTGCCGGAAGTTACATCTCAGCTTTCTGTTTCTATCTCAGGTAACAAAGGAACAGCCCTTACCCCATTTACCCTTTTACCCCCCCAATTGACCGGCACGGATAAAAGTACGGTCGGCCTTTGTGATACGCTATTGCTAACCGCTGAACATGTGCCTGAGGATCTGTCTATCATGGTTATCACCATAAACGAAATACAAGTATCTCCTTTGAGCGTTATAGGAAATAAGTTGAAATTGAAGGTCCCCTTTCTGCCAACCTCCACAACCGCAGTCTCGGTTAAGCTGGTGTATGGAGGTCAGCAAAGTACACTTTCTCCTCCCATCACTTTCTTGCAACCTCAGCTACAGAATTTCAATCCAACAACGGTCGGCTTTTTGGATACGCTTACCGTATCGATGGCTAACATTCCCCTGTGCGGATTTACGATTAAAATCGACAATGCATCGGTAATACCCCTTGAACTGAAAAATAATTATTTCAAAGTCATTATCCCCGCCACTATCATCGGTAACACAGTGGATTTAAAAACTTTTTTTGGGAGCAACTTACTTTTTCAATCGACCATACCGAGGGTTGTGAAAATAGAGTCAATTACACCAGCCTCAGCCACCTTCGGCGATGTTGTTGTAATCAAAGGGTCCGGGTTTCACCCCGATCCGTCAAAAAATCAAGTATGCTTCAATTGTAATTACAACTATGGCATCAACCCGGCTCAAATTGTAAGCGGGTCGACCCATGAGCTAACGGTCAAGGTCCCTCAAGAATTTAGCGGCTCTTCGAATGGTATTTCCAGCATATTCGTCATCGTACCCCTCTATTTGGGGGCTAGTAAGGATAACGCATTTCAACTAAAGCCCCCCGTCATAACTTCAATCACTCCTTTAATCATAACCAAAGGGGCTGCACTAACCGTCACTGGTGAGAATTTTAATCCGAATATAAGTTATAATTCGTTAACTCTCGATAAGAATACACGGACACTATGGATTACTTCAGCAACGCCAACTGTCCTGACGGTTGATGTAACGAATGATGTCATCCGTCCGGGCAACGGGGTGAATGATCCATACCCTAGTTATGAATCGGTCGACTATGTGTCTTCATTGACGTTGAATGTTTCAGGTCAATCGGTAACTGCTAATTCACCCGTCCAGGTTAGTTACGTGGGACCTTGGACCAAGAAGAGTGATTTCCCCGGTGCCAGCAGATCCAGTGGGCTCACACTTTCATTTGACGACAAAATCTACTTTGGTATGGGAAGAAGCATTGCCAACCCCACAGCTGTGTTGTCTGATTTTTGGGAATACGATCCAGCTACCGATCAGTGGCAACAATTGAGCGACTTTCCTGGGGCTCCCCGAGACAACCCACTCGGTTGGGTGCTAAACAATTTGGGATACGCCGGCTTTGGACAAGATGCGACATACTCCTACTTGAAAGATCTTTGGCGGTTTAACCCGTCAAACAAATCATGGACGCATTTGTCCGATTTCCCCGGTGCACCAATGACAAATGAGGGCGTCGCAGTCTTTGATAGTCATGCTTATATCGCTGCTGGATATTATAAAGAGGTTTGGACCTTTGATCAGCAAGAAGCCTGGACAAGACTCAATGACTTTCCCTATTATTTTTCAAGTTTTGCAGTTACGAAGAACGCGATGTATTCCATGATGACCCCGTCTGGAGCAAGCAGTTACGATTATCAATTCTATATGTATATTCCAAGCATCGATAGCTGGACTGCTACTTCAATATTCGCTACGCCGAACAATCAATATGTTTCCGGTTATGGAAGAGCCTACTCCGTCAACTATGCGAACATGGGAATATTGAATACAGCCACAATGCAGTGGGACAATATTTATACAATCGTGCCGAGCTCACCAGATTATTCGATACCACAGGCCTTTATTTCTCAAAATAAAATTTACTTTATTTCCAAAGACAATAAATTCTACCAATTGGACATGAGCCTGTATCCTCCCCTATGAAGTAGTAGTGTGCGCGTGTAGATCATCTCCAGTTCTTGCCCGGCACCGCGCTTCTGAACATCTCCATCCCCTTCCTGTCCTGTAAGGTCACAAAGCAAGTCTTGCCGTCTTTTCCCCCAAAGACGATATTGCTTACTTTTTTCCCTTTCAAGGTCACTTCCTTCAACAATTTTCCCGAAGGGGAGAGAATGGCCACAGTGCCTTTGCCGTGGCGGCAGATATAAAGATTGCCATCGCGATCGCATTTCATCCCATCCATACCAAAGTCTTCAAATTGATGAAAGAGACGCTTACCACCGATGTTCCCCTGAGGGTCGACATCAAATGCCCATACCTTCCGTTGTACACTTTCGTTGACGTATAAAATCCTTTCATCAGGACTTAGTTCAATTCCATTAGTAGTACCCATTTCGCTTGTCAAGAGAACCGCTTTCCTATCGGTCTCAATTCTCCACAGTTTTCCGGTGCTTGCTTTCCAATTGGGGTCGGAGGCAAAGAGCTGACCTTTTTGATTGATGCAAAGATCATTGGGTTGGTTGAATTGATTGGAATGACAATAAACCGAGATTGCCTTCGTCTTCATATCAACCTGAAGGACGTTATGGCCCGTGAAGTCGGCCAGCAACATATTGTCTTTAGCATCAAACCGGATCGCATTAGCGGTACTGCCCGCCGGTAAGTTGACGAACAATTCTACAGAACCGTCCGCGTGGACCAGCCCGATGGTTCCGTCTTTTGTAAAATTGACAACATATAAATTTCCCTTCTTATCAAGGTCAGGACCTTCAATGTTTTCGGAGAAAAGATTTTCGGCCGTCAAATCACGGGCCTGATAGGAAGAACGAAGAAAGTCATCCTTCTTTTGCGCTGAGAGAGAAAAAGAAGTAAACGTGAGAAAGAAAAAAAGTGTCAGCCGCATAACATCAGGGATTGTGTTCAACCATTTTCAACACTTTTCCTGCTTTATATCCTTTCGTCGCGAAGTAGAGTATAAAGAGGAAACAAGGGACCATCATCAGATAGGCATCCTTTGGATTCCAAACCTGCAACAGTTTGCCATATAGCAAAGGCAATACGGCCCCGCCGACAATGGCCATAACAAGTAAAGCCGAACCTATTTTTGTGAACTTGCCTAAGCCGTCGATCGCCAGGGGAAAAATAGCGGGCCACATCAGCGAATTGGCCAAACCCAGCAAAGCAATAAAGAGGACAGAGATCTTACCAGTCGTCAAAACGGCGAGGATGGTAAACACGACGCCAATGATCGAGCAAATGCGCAACGCGAACGCCTGTGAAACATATTTTGGAATGGTGATAATACCAACAATATAGCCGGCCAGCATACCAATGAGCGTCCATTGTGTAAAGAACCGCGCTTCTGACAATTCGATGCCAAGGGATTTTCCGTAGCTGATAATGGTATCCCCTGCCATTACTTCGACGCCAACATAGAGAAAAATCGCAATCACACCCATGACCAGATGGGGAAACTGCAGGACGCTTGTTTTTGCAGGACCCGACGACGGCATATGACTTTCTTCCTCGCCCTCGTCTTGAATATCGGGCAGGCCCGAGAATAAAATAGCGACGGCCAGCAATAACAAAATGACGGAGATGATGGCGTAGGGTACAACCACTCGTCCCGCCAACTCGGCCAAGGCTGTGTTTTTGTCAACCTCGTTCATCTCCAGAAGTTTCTTTTCAAAAACGTCTGCATCTTTCAGTGTGATGTATCCGAAAATAAGACCTGCTAGAATCCCGGCGCCTTTATTGCAGATGCCCATGATGCTGATCCGGGTCGCCGCACTTTCGATCGGCCCAATGATGGAGACATAGGGATTGGACGCAGTTTGCAAGAGGGCCAGTCCCGTTCCTATAATGAATAGACCAACTAAAAAAAGGTTGAACTCCCTTGTGTTGGCTGCCGGGATAAAAAGGGCAGCTCCTATTGACATAACCAGCAAGCCAAGGGCCATTCCTTTTTTATACCCGGTTTTTCTTAATACCAGGGAAGAGGGAATGGCCATGACAAAGTAGGCAATAAAAAAAGCAGTGACTACCAAAAACGACTGTAAATCGCTCTTCAGCTGGCATGCGATCTTAAGATAAGGAATAAGCGTTCCATTGACCCAAGTGACAAATCCAAAAATGAAAAACAAGGCTCCAATGATGATCATTGGAACGACGTATGATTTTTGTTGTGCGGTCATGGATGGCATAAAAGGATGGGGTTGAACGGTGAAGAAGAATAAGTTGATAATTAAAATGAAGTTTGTGTGTCTTTTCGCACACTGTTTTCATGTAAAACCATAATTTTGAGACAAGGCAAGTAACAATTCAGAACGAAAAGAAACAAATGTAATACCATGAAGGATGGCAAAAAACTCGCATTGGTTGTTCTCGCAGCCGGGATCGGCAGCCGCTACGGAGGAATCAAACAAATTGACGGTTTTGGTCCGAGCGGTGAGACCATCATGGACTATTCTCTTTTTGATGCAGTCCGGTCAGGATTTACCAAGGTGGTGTTCATCGTAAGGGATGAAATACTTGAAACTGTGAAAGAGATGTTCTTGCCCAAATTAAAAGGAAAAGTCGCAGTGGAGTTTGTAATTCAGTCTCCTGATAAATTTGTGCCGGCAAAATACCAGAATAAGGAACGCATCAAACCCTGGGGCACGAGCCACGCCATGCTTTGTGCGAAGGACGTTATCGATGAACCATTTGCAGTGATTAATGCCGATGACTTTTATGGGAAGGAGGCATTTGAGTCCGTTTCCTCCTTTTTTGAGAATGAAAGGAACGGCGTCCACGCTATGGTGGGGTACACGTTGAAAAATGTTTTATCAGAATATGGAAGTGTTTCACGCGGGTGCGGTGAACGCGACGATCAAGGGTTTTTAATGAGTGTCGTGGAGCGCATCACGGTCGTTAAAGAAAAAGGAAAAATCATCTCCAAGGAAAAAGATAAGGATGTCGAAATGAGCCCGGACACACCCACGTCGATGAACTTTTGGGGATTTTATCCAAGCATCATGCCGTTGACGCAGAATCTGTTTGAAGAATTCTTAAAAAACAATCACCTGAACGTGAAAGCGGAGTTTTTGATTCCACTCGTCGTCAATGATATGATCAAGAAGGGATTAGGCAGGGTGAAAATTATTTCCGGAGGAAGCATTTGGTTTGGTGTAACGTATAAGGAAGACAAGGAGGAGGTCTCCCGAAAGATCGGAGAATTGGTGAAAAGTGGTGCGTATCCTGAAAATTTGTGGAAGACTTCATTGTAATCTTATCTTTAAACCCTCTAAACCATACTCATGAAGATTGTAGTCATCATTTTTGTTTTCGTACTGATCAGCACTGGCGCCCTGGTCGCCCAGGAAAATGAAACAGCCAGAATTTACGGCAACCAACTCAGCCCGGGTGATTTAAAGGAGTATTTGTCTATCCTTGCTTCGGATGCGCTCGAGGGCCGCAAGGCAGGGTCGCGGGGGCAAAAAATGGCGGCCGCTTTTATCGGCGCTCATTTTCAAGAGATTGGCCTGGCACCCGTCAACGGCTCGTATTATCAACAGATCGATCTGTATTCGGTATCCCCTCCTGAAGTGTATATCAAGGCCGGCACCACGCGATTTGAAAATTTTGAAGAATTTTTTTACGCAGGTTCGTCCGGTACAAACGGGGAATTGCAAGCGGATATCGTATTTGCAGGAAAGGGCACGGAAAATGATTACGCTCAGGTTGACGTAAAGAATAAGGCTGTTGCATTACTTATCGGACCCCTGGCCTCAATAGGGGCGCTCAGAGCCGTTGTTCAAAGGGCGCTGGAAAAGGGTGCCAGCATGGTGTTTGTGGCCTCCGAAAGTTCACCGGAAGAGTTTCACAACTTTGCCGGCCAACGAAAGGAGTTTTTTTCCAGCGGAAGTCTAAGTCTGAAAAAGGCCGAAATGGATTCTTCCAACAAAGGAATATTTATCATCAATCATCCTGTGGCGGAAAAGCTGTTCAATACAACATTCGACAAACTTAAAAAGGCAGCTGCGGAAGACCCCAGGAAGAAGGCACTCAGCAGAATAAAGCCCGGAAAAGTAACCTTTCGGGTTGAAGTCACCTTATCGACAGTTAAAACCGAGAATGTCTTAGGCTATCTGGAGGGCAGCGAAAAGAAGGACGAACTGGTCGTTGTCACGGCTCACTTTGATCACATTGGGCTGTCCGCTTCCGGCG
>JBGPGZ010000225.1:0-6937 GCA_041484175.1 Cyclobacteriaceae bacterium
CCTTTTGACACGCATCGCGCTTTGCACAACTCCGCCATCGCAATAATTTCCCTGGGACTTGTCACGGGAGCGGACAATCCCGAAGCAGATCTAAAGGTCGTCAGAGACTTAGGGTTCTCTGCATGCCAGTTGTATATAGAAAATTTCTCTCCTGAATTAGCGGCGCGGTTGTCCCGGTCGCTCAAAAAATATCAGCTTTCGCCAATTACGCTTATTTGCATGGGGCCAGGCGTTTACACTTGGAATTTAGCGGATGGCCCTTCTACCATTGGACTTGTGCCGCGCGAAAATCGGGCGGTTCGCGTAGAACGGCTTAAGCGAGGAATTGATTTCTGCGCAGCAGCCGGCATTCCCGCCGTTCATGCTCATTTCGGTTTTATTCCGGAAGATCCGCGTGATATTCTTTATGCGGAGTTTATTGAAACCATGAAAGGCGTTGCGGGGTATGCATTGACAGGTGGCATTGATGTATATTTTGAAACTGGTCAGGAAACTCCGGTTACGCTGCTTCGCGCGATTGAAGACATTGGAACTGGCAATCTCTTTGTAAATCTTGATACGGCCAACCTGGTCCTTTATGGAAAGGCCAATCCATTAGACGGATTGAAAGTCCTTCGAAAATATGTGAAATCATTTCATGCAAAGGATGGACTATACCCGACCAACCCCAATGAGCTCGGCAAAGAAGTGCCGATACCCGAAGGAGAAGTTGATTTTCCGGCGATTATTTCCTTTCTTAAACAGACTAACTTCAAAGGAAATATGACGATTGAATGTGAACTTGCTGAAACGCGGAAGGGCTACATACTCCAGACGAAGAATTACCTTGAAAAATTAATAGGATCACAGCACTGAAAGAGATAACACCTTAATTACTCATCAAAAAACCAATTTACAGATTATGAAGCGACGCGAGGCATTAAAAGCATTAAGCTCGGGTGTTGCCTTGCTGACACTGCCGGGAGGATTGCATGGAATGGAGCAGTCCGGAAAGAAAACGCGGGTGTGAGATGAAAACCCTCAAAAGTATCGGAGCCGTCCTCGCAGGGATGATCGCCATTGTCGCATTATCGGTCGGCACTGACTGGGTGCTGGAAACTGGGGGTGTTTTCCCGCCGCCGGATCAGGGAATATTTGTTTCCTGGATGCTCATGCTGGCGCTTGTGTATCGCTGCATCTATGCGGTGGCGGGCGGTTATGTTGCTGCCCTGTTAGCACCCGATAGACCCATGCGCCACGCCGTCATACTGGGAATCATCGGGATAGTTGCAAGTATACTCGGTTCGGTGAAAGGCTGGGACCTATCAGCTCATTGGTACCCGGTTGCACTCATAATCACCTCGCTGCCATGTACATGGACAGGTGGCAAATTGAAAATCGGAAACATGAAACTGAAAAGACCCAATGAAAAATAACCTGTCGCAATCACCCCTTTAAAATGTCGTTTTTATGCCTCTCATTCTTGATTTCTGACAGTATGTTTGTTTATCGAAAAACTAAAATAAAACGATATGCAAAAAATCACCCCATTCTTATGGTTCGATGGTCAGGCAGAAGAGGCCATGAATTTTTATATTTCTATTTTCAAGAACTCAAAAGTTGTAAACGTTTCCCGGTATGGAGAGGGTGGCCCCGGACCAAAGGGAACGGTTATGTCCGCGACATTCCAGCTCGAGGGCCAGCTATTCCATGCATTAAATGGTGGTCCGCAATTCTCTTTTACACCCGCTATTTCCCTCTTCGTGAACTGCGAGACGCAGGAAGAAGTGGATGAACTGTGGAAAAAGCTCTCCGCGGGCGGATCTGAAGATCGATGCGGCTGGCTTAAAGATAAATACGGATTGTCATGGCAGATCATACCCTCTGTGCTGGGCAAATTCTTGCAAGACAAAGATCCGGAGAAAACGAAAAGAGTCATGATGGCCATGCTCAAGATGAATAAAATTGAAATTAAAACGCTAAGGCAGGCATATGAGCAATAATCCGGGCCGGTATGAAAGGGGGTGGGGGTGTGAATGATTCGCATGAACGCCTCGAAGAGATGTTCGCCAGGGAATTGGTAAACTGATTTATCCGGCCCTTGAATTGAGATTCGGGTCAATCATCGGCTTAGATGCATGAAGGCCCCTCCGCCGGGGGCTTTCTTATTTTGGGCTGATGCCACTTTTGCGAGGAAATCGAGGAATATAAGCGTTGGCAAATTGTTTCTGTATAAAGGCTTTGTTTCACTTCTTGGTTTCGAAAAATCCATTAATTTTAAAGAATCCTAAACCCGAACAATCATGAAGTGGAACCTGACCCTCCTGAGTGGTTTACTAATAACCGGCTCTTTTCTTGCAAATGGACAGAATTCAGTAGGTATTGGTGTTGCCAACCCAAATAAGAACGCCGTACTTGAATTGGTATCGACTGGTAACAATCAAGGGCTTTTGATACCCAAGCTGACCACCGCCCAGCGTACGGCAACTTCTTTTACCTCATCCCTGTCAGCCAATGAGAACGGGCTTTTGGTTTTTGACCAGAATGACAATAAGTTCTATTGCTGGCAGGTGAACCAGTGGCAACCACTTCGTGCAGGTCTTGATCTTGCAGAAGGGACCGGAATAACGATTACCGGGAATACCATTTCGGCAATACCGCAGGATCTTCAATTGGTTGGAAGCATCTTAAGCATTACCAACAACCCGTCTGCCACACCGGTCAGCCTGGCAGCTTTCACGGGAACCAATACGGACGATCAGACAATCACCTACAACGGAGCAACGGGAGATCTCGCCATTACACGATTGAGCGGTGGACCACAGACGGTGACCTTGACACCATCAGGAACAGCGGGAGGAGATCTGACAGGGACTTATCCGAACCCTGTTGTAGCAAACGATGCAATCACGAGTGCAAAAATTCTGGATGGAACCATTGTCAGCGGTGACATATTGGATGCGACGATAGCAACGGCAGATATTGGAAACCTTGCAGTGACAGATTCAAAGATTGCCGCGGGTTTGGCAGTCAATAAACTTTCGGCAGGGACGCTCAATCAGGTGTTGACCTCAACAGCCGGAGGAACCGCTTGGGCTAATTTACCTGCAACGGGAACTGTAACCTCAATCACTGCCGGCACCGGTCTGGGAGGAGGAACGATCACCAGCACAGGCACGATCAGCCTGGCGAACACTGCGGTGATCGTAGGATCTTACGGATCAGCGACCCAAGTAGCATCGTTTCAGGTTGATGCACAGGGGAGGCTTATTTCGGCAGGTAACACCGCGATTTCCGGCGTTACTCCCGGCGGAGCTGCGGGTGGAGATTTTGCAGGAACCTATCCAACACCCACGATCGCAGCGGGTGCGGGCAGCAACGTTTTAACGGCCATTAACAATGCGGCCACTGCTGGCACGATCAATACAAACCGGTTAAACAGTGCGGTAGTTCTTGACACAGAATCTCCGATCGGTGGAACCATATCAGGTACGTTTAGTACAGGATTAAATCTCAATAATACTACCGTCACACCGGGTCCATACGGTTCAGCAACACAGGTATCTACCTTTACGGTTGACGCTCAAGGAAGACTTATCGGCGCCGGCAACGCGACTATTTCGGGAGTTGCTCCGGGTGGAGCAGCGGGCGGGGATCTTGCAGGAACGTATCCCACACCTACGGTTGCTGCGGGTGCGGGTAGCAATGTCGTCACGGCGATTAATAATGCGGCCACCGCGGGCACGGTCAATACGAACCGGTTGAACACGGCAGTAGTGCTTGACACGGAGTCTCCAACAGGCGGAGTCATAGGCGGTAATTTTAGTACAGGATTAAGCCTTGCCAATACAACAGTAACTGCGGGCGCCTATGGATCATCAACGCAAGTACCAGCCTTTACCGTTGACGGTCAAGGCAGACTTATCAGCGCCGGCAATGTAGCTATTGCCGGAGTTGCTCCGGGCGGAGCAGCGGGCGGAGATCTTACTGGAACTTATCCTACACCCACGGTTGCTGCGGGCGCAGGCAGCAACGTGGTAACGGCGATTAATAATGCGGCCACTGCGGGCACGGTCAATACGAACAGGTTGAACACCACAGTCGTGCTTGATACTGAATCTCCAACAGGCGGTGTCATCGGCGGCAATTTCAGTACAGGATTAAGCCTTGCCAATACAACAGTAACTGCTGGTGCTTACGGTTCGGCTGCCCAGGTAGCTACTTTTATCGTTGACGCCCAGGGAAGACTTACGGCCGCTGGGAACGCAGCCATTTCCGGCGTTACTCCGGGCGGCGCTGCCGGTGGAGATCTGACGGGCACTTATCCGAATCCCACGGTTACAAACGGGGCTGTCACTTCGGTCAAAATATTAGACGGTACCATTGTAGATGCCGATGTCAGCAATACGGCTGCACTTGCCGTAACCAAATTTTCTCCCGGGGGCAATGGCCAGGTTTTAACCACTTCTGGCGGAATTCCACAGTGGGCTAATCCAAGCGGAAGCGTACTGATCAACAACGCTGGAACCAGGAATTTGTTTGCAGGAGATTTTGTAGGGGGAACTACAACGGGAACTGACAATGCGTTCTATGGAGCTTTTGCCGGGAACACGCATACCACCGGTAGTTGGAATGTAACGTTTGGTTCGCAGGCCGGTCAGAATTTGACGACAGGAGGACTCAACACGCTCATCGGTTGGGCTGCCGGCAGCGCCGCCGGGCAGTTGGCAACTTATAATGGAAATACGTTTATAGGAGCACAAGCCGGACAAAAGTCGGTGGACGGGCCAAGTACTTTCCTGGGGGAAAAGGCGGGAGTAAATAATACGACCGGAACACAAAATCTTTTTGCCGGTAACAGCGCCGGCTTAACAAACACCAATGGTGCACAAAACACTATTCTCGGTTATTTTGCGGATGTTGGCGGCCCGGGTCTGCTCAACGCCACAGCCATTGGGTATGGTGCGGTCGTCAGTACCAGCAATAAAATTCGCTTTGGCAACACAACCGTAACGGTTATTGAAGGGCAGGTCGCGTATACAAACTCATCGGACAGGCGACTAAAAACCAAAATTCATGACCTTGATCACGGTCTGGATCTGGTTCTTAAATTAAAACCCGTATCCTATACGATGAAGAATTCCACGGACACCCGTACCAACTGGGGCTTTATTGCACAGGATATAGAAAGCATGGTGGGGGAGGAGAATGCGATCCTTACCATCGCCCAGGATAAGGCCCGTACGTTGGGTCTGCGGTACACCGATTTTATTGCACCTTTGGTAAAGGCGGTACAGGAACAACAAAAAGAGATCGAAGCACTGCAGGCGAAGCTCTCGACGAAAGAAGAGCAGGTGAATGTCCTGGAAGCCTCGGTTCAAGTTCTGAAATCCGAAAAATCAGAAATGACATCCATGAAAGTGGAGCTTGAAAAAATCAAAAAGATGTTGGGGATGCCAGCCAGCGCGGCCCCTTCGGCAGAGAGGGAGGCTGGTGGTGAGAACAATAAATAGGATGAACAATTAGTTTGGTGAACACCTGATAGTGATATGAAACGCTTGATTTGTTTCCTTATTCTTTTTGCAGGCAGCTACTTTGTCTGCGCACAGGGTTTCTATAATAAAGGTGCGCTGATAAGCCTGGCGCCTCAAACGATCCTGGTCATTCCTGACAGCCTGGTGAACGAGGGCACATTGATCAACAACGGTGATCTCAGAATTTCAGGCGCATGGATTAACCAGGGGACTTATGATGCGGGAACCGGACAAATCAATTTTGACAATAACCTTGTTCAAACCATAAACCACAATGATCAATCCATTGCAAACCTCACCATCAGCGGAGGAGGTGAAAAAAGATTCCTTGCAAACATAACCATTCAGTCATCGTTGAAGTTGGAAAGCGGTTTATTGGTCTCCGGAAACGGCGCAAAAATCATCATGAATGAAGGAGTCACGGTCACGGGAGGAAGTGACGTTTCATACATCCGGGGTCCGGTTGAACGCCACGGGCAGGGTAACTGGATTTTTCCCATCGGAAACGGCACATTGTATTTGCCTGTTGAAATAACGAATGTCACAGACCCTGCTGCCTCGGCTATACTTACTTTGAATGAACTCACATCCGGTCAGGTGCTCACAGGCGATCCTGAATTGGATAAACTTTCTTCCAGGCGATACTGGGAATTGGCATTGGGAGCGGGTAAATTGGATCAGGGTAAAATCAAACTACCGGTCGCGGGAGAAGAAGGTCTTACAAACAACTTTGATTTGCTGGTGGTGGCGGGCAGCAAAGATGCCACCGGTCCTTACAGCAGTCTTGGACAATCATCCCTTGCAGGAACCCTGACGGCCGGTTCTGTCATCAGCGAAAAGGCGCCTGCCTTTACCTTTTTTACGGTTGGAGCCATATTGGGCGAGCGCGGGATCGAAGTCTTTAACGCAGTCTCGCCGAATGATGACGGAAAGAACGACTTTATGAGGATCCGCAACATTGAACTGTACCCGGACAACCGGGTGATCATCTTTAACAGATGGGGTGATCCCGTGTTTGATATGACCGGATACAACAATGATCAAAAGAACTTCAGGGGTGAATCCAACCTCAATGGAACCAAGCTGCCGGGTGGCACCTACTTTTATTCGATCGATCTGAAGGACGGGTCAGGAAAAAAGACCGGCTTTCTGGAAGTCAGGTAGTGGTTGTTTATAGAAAACGAATTCCCCGCCCTCATCGACAACTTTTTGCAGATGGCTCCTCTTTTGGTAAAAAGATTTTATTAATATTGCACCCGCAATAAAACGGGAGGGTTTATTTAGCGGGTTGTACCCCGACGAGTCGGGGCCGGTAAGGAGGGGGGTTTTATTTTTTTTCGGGGTGTAGCGCAGCCCGGTTAGCGCATCACGTTAGGGACGTGGAGGTCGGAAGTTCGAATCTTCTCACCCCGACTTCACAGGAC
>JBGPGZ010000226.1:0-6916 GCA_041484175.1 Cyclobacteriaceae bacterium
GGATTGATATCGATGGCACCAAGGTCTTTGGCCCGGGGAGGGCAGAATTGCTTCAGCTGATCGATGAGTCCGGGTCTATCGCAAAAGCCGCCAAGAGAATGAGAATGTCCTATAAGAAAGCCTGGGCGATGATCGATGAAATGAATTCAATCGGACAAAAGCCCTATGTCATTGCCCGCAAGGGAGGGAGGAAGGGTGGAGGAACAGAGTTAACCGCAAACGGCAAAAAAGTAGTGGCTGCTTACCGGAAGTTGGCAAAGAAGATGGATGAGGTTATAGATAATAACAAAGAGATTTTAAAATTAATGTAGTTCCATTTTTTATTGTGTAACCCCGCTGCTAAGCCCCGCCCCCCTATGAAATGTCATCCCGGGCTTTGACGCGGGACCCCGCGGAGGCCAGCGTGGAGAAGATCCTATGAAATGCGCTCGTGCGATCGCCTCGGAGTGCCGGGTCAAATTTCGTTTTACTCCTGTCGCCTCTCTGGTGCTTGCCCAGCATGACATTTCATATTTCTGTTTCTGCAAACAAATTTCTATGAAATGTCACCCCGGGCTCCGACCCGGGACCCGAGGAAGTCAGTGTATTTAATGGCCCCTTCTCCCGGTTGTTTTCCTCACCCCGGAACCAAATCACCGAATTATTGGGCTGGGGCCGGCGGAAATCTTCACTTTGTGAATAAAATCGTTTTTCGATTCGGCATTTTGAGCCTCCCGAATATTGGCCCCAATGGAATTTCCAGACCGGATTACCCCGGGCCTCTCCGTTCCTCACCCTGGCCCTCTCCATTCCTCACCCTGGCCCTCTCCATTCCTCACCCTGGCCCTCTCCGTTCCTCACCCTGGCCCTCTCCGTTCCTCACCCTGGCCCTCTCCATGAATGGAGAGGGGGTCAATCTCACCCCGGGGGTCAACCTCACCCCGGGGGGTCAACCTCACCCCGGGTGTCAATCTCACCTGTCCCACTTCATAAATGAATTGGAGAGGGGGTACACCTATTGTGCGGGATTCGTAAAGCTGATTTTATGATTACTTCATCGTTGGTAAAACGAATAACCCGAACTCCATGCTCTGATAATGTTTTTTCACTGATTCAAATTTCTGTTCAGGAGCAAATTCCACAGGATTTTTTCTGCATGAGTGGGGTTGCGCCTCATCTGTCTCGCATTCCTCAGCATTTCAACAGGTACGTGAGCGTCAACCGTGGTAATCTTTTGATCGTTTCCTTTCAAGCCTGCCGATGGTTTGGATGATTTGTCAAGTGTCTCCTCAAATCATCAGTTCTCCTTGTTTCCACTCACCGCCTCACCCCTTCACCCTCTCCGCCTCACCCCTTCCCCCTCTCCATAAATGGAGAGGGGCAGGGGTGAGGCGGAAAACGTCATAGGGATTTATTGCTCACCTCAGTCATGCCAGGTTTACCCAGCCATCGTAAGTAATCCTTATTCTTCCAAACTACCCATTCCAGAAGTTTCTCTGAAAATGCCTAATGACTTCCCCGGACAACGCTCATTATCGAATCTCCGAATTATCACCGAATTACCGAATTATTGGATGAGGTGAAATAATATCTTTTTGTATATTGCGATATATCCATTCGTACATATCGCCAGTAGATATGAAAAGATACTTTCCCCCATTTTGCTTGGGTTTACTCCTTCAACTTTCGGCAGCGGCCCAGGATCAGCCGGACACCACCGGGATCATCCGGCTTCAGGATGTAGTCGTCACCGCTTCGCGGCTGACGGAAGACATTATTAAGTCCCCCGTCAGTATTGAGAAGGTCGCATCTCGCGCCATACAGCAATCTGCAGCGCCATCCTTCTTCGATGCACTTGAAAACGCCAAAGGCGTTCAGATGATCACGCCGAGTCTTGGTTTTAAAGTGATCAATACCCGTGGTTTTGCCAATACAACCAATGTTCGCTTTGTGCAATTGGTGGATGGCCTCGACAATCAGGCTCCCCACATCGGCGCGCCGATTGCTAACGCGCTTGGCCCGAACGACCTGGATATAGAAAGCGTTGAGATTATTCCGGGTGTTGCATCAGCCCTCTATGGAATGAATGCAATCAACGGGCTTGCCAATTTCAGCACAAAAGATCCCTTCAAGTACACGGGGTTTAGTATTCAGCAAAAAACCGGATTCAACCGGGTAGGCAGCGGAAATGAATCAAGACCAATTTCCGAAACCAGCTTCCGGTGGGCCAAAGCAATCAATTCAAAGTTTGCTTTTAAAGTTAACGGAACATTTTTCAAGGGTACTGATTGGGTGGCGAATAATCAAACGGATCTAAATCCCAATGCCAACGCGAGTACGGGCCTAACGGGTGCCGACAATCCGGGCCTCGATCCTGTGAATGCCTATGGAAACGAATCCTCTAACCGGCGAACGCTTTCACTCAATAGCAAAAATTATGTGGTGGCCAGAACCGGATACAACGAACGCGACATTGTGGACTACAGCATTCGAAACCTGAAAGGAGACGGTTCACTTTATTATGCCTTTCTCCCCGGTGTGGTTCTTTCCTACACCTATCGCTTTGCAAACCTGGATAACGTCTACCAGCGGTCAAACCGTTTCCGGCTCGATGACTATCATCTGCAACAACATGGTCTCTCATTCCAGAGCAAGTCAATTCAACTGCGGGCTTATCTGAATATGGAGAACACTGGAAACTCCTACAACGCCCGGTCGATGGCCGAGAACATAGACAAGACCTTTAAAGCAGATGACCCGTGGTTCCTCGATTACACGAATAATTATAAGAGCGCAGTGACAGCCGGATCAACCGTAGCCGAGGCCCATCATCTCGCCCGGCAGGCGGCTGATGCAGGAAGACCACAACCAGGATCAGAGGGTTTTCAAAACCTCGTCAGCCAACTACGCGATGTCAATAATTGGGATTACGGTGCGGCGCTGCGCGTCAAATCCAGGATGTTTCACAGCGAGGGACAAATAAATCTCACGGAACAGTTGCTCCGGCCGTTTCGGAACAAAACCGGCATGGATGTCTTGATGGGATTCGATCACCGCACCTATATCATCATCCCCGATGGCAATTATTTCATTAACCCGACGGAGCCCGGCAAAAATCTTCTATACAGCAAGTCGGGAGCGTTTCTCCAGACGTCAAAAAGCCTACTCTCCGACAAAGTAAAGATGAGTGCTACGCTGCGCGCTGACAAGAATGAATATTTTCCCCTCAAATGGAACCCGAGGCTAACCACGGTCTATGCACCTGCGCTTGCCCACAGTATTCGATTTTCCTATCAAAATGGTTATCGATTTCCCAGCGTATTTGAGGCCTTCTCCAATGTCAACAGTGGTGGAGTAAAACGCGTCGGTGGCCTCCCGGTTATGTCAAGCGGTATTTTTGAAAATGCCTACAAACGTGCTTCGATCGATGCTTTTCAGGCTGCCGTAAACAGCGACGTTAACACACTCGGGTTGACGAAAGATCAGGCGATCGTCAAGAACGAGGGCCTCCTTGTAAAAAATGATTACACTTATGTTCAGCCGGAACGTATCCGGTCATTGGAAATCGGATACCGCGGTACCTTGCTGAATACCGATCTTCAATGGGACATTGACTTCTACTACAACAAGTACACGAACTTCATTGCCCAGGTTGAGATGAATATCCCCAAAACATCAAACGCCGATTCCATCGCCTTTTATTTGAATGACAAGAAGAAGCAGGATCGCTACCGTATGTGGACGAATTCAAAGACCACGGCGTATAATTATGGATCAAGCTTGGGTATGAAGATTCGCTTCTACCGCGATTTTCGGGCGATGGGTAATGTCACCTTTTCAAAACTTCAGCGGAAATCAAGCAATGATGGTCTCGAAGACGGGTTTAACACGCCACAATGGATCGCGAACGTCTCCATAGGAAATGACAAGGTTTTCCGGAGGCTTGGATTTATGATCACGGGTCGCTGGCAAAGCGGATATTACTGGCAATCTTTTTTAGTAAACGGAAACGTGCCTTCTTACCGCACCCTCGACGCGCAAATCAGTCTTACCTTCGATAAAGTAAGACTGAAAATAGGAGGGACGAATATTCTGAACCGGTACTATTACTCGTTTCTTGGCGGCCCCTCGGTCGGCGGATTTTATTACTCGTCGGTGACACTCAACCTTTGATGGATGGAAGCCTCAATGTAGTTGGGGTCAGGGCGATCAATAATCTAAATGCGCTCGGGTTCCCTCCCAGGGAAAAGAAGGGCGCGCGGCTGGAAGTAACTCGAATCCCTCGCTCACCCCCAACCCCCACCTACGCTAAGCTTCGGCGGACAAGCCTAAGAGGGGCGCCATCGCACCTTAATATTTACAAACAATCTCTTGCACAACAGAAATGCGCGCGGGTTCCCTCTCAGGGAAAAGAAGGGCGTGCGACGGGAAACAATCCAAATCCCTCGCTCACCCCTGACCCTAAGAGGGGCGCCATCGTGCGCGCCGGCTCTCTCCCAGGGAAAAGAAGGGCGTGCGGCTGGACCAGACGGCGGGAAGTAACTCGCTCGCGAGGACACTATCGCGCTTTTGTATTCATCGCGTCTTCAAAAAGAAAACCGGGGCAAAAAGAAAAAACCGCTATTATTGCGATTACCATTACCAAACCCTTCCGGTCGAAGAATTAATTGTTGCATTAAATGTGCGGGATTTTCGGGTTCTCCAGTGATTCAGGGATTCATGCCTCGAATTTAGGTCGTTTGCAGAAATCACTGTCAACCTTGGCCCATCGGGGACCCGACCATGAAGCTGAATACTACGACGAAAAAGTGTACCTGGGCCATCGGCGATTAAGCATCATCGACCTCTCCGCGATGGCGAATCAGCCTTTCAAGTCTTTTCACGAAAGAGCCTGGATTATTTTTAATGGTGAGATCTATAATTATAAAGAGCTCTCCAGGTCGCTCGCCGGCTTGACTACCTCGTCGGATACAGAAGTAATTCTGGAAGGATACCTTCAGCACGGAAAGTCCTTTTTCAAGAACCTCCGTGGAATATACGCTTTTGCTATCTACGATTGCAGAACTGAACCCAAACTTGTTTTGTATCGCGATCTGGCGGGCATCAAGCCGTTGTACTTTACCTTCCAAAAGAATATGTTTTCTTTTGCGAGCGAAATAAAAGCGCTGAAAGCGTTTCATCCTTCCTTTACGATCAATGAATCCATTTTAAAAACCTACCTCGCGCTGGGATTTTGTCTTGAACCCAATACCATTTACCGGGAAGTGAGAGCCGTTGAGCCAGGTGAATGCCTTGTTTACGCCGTTAACCGGTGTGAGTTGAAGTCGGAACTTATCAGCCGGTATGATTTGAAAAGCGAAAACAAAAATGATTTTGCACAAAATGTTGAAAAGACAAAGGAACTTCTTTCAGCGGCCGTTCAGAGAAACCTCACTTCCGATGTTCCGATCAGTTTCTCGCTCAGCGGTGGCATTGATTCCTCCCTTGTATTGGCGCACAGCAAGGGGGACAGCCAGTGCCTGTGTGTTAAATTTGGCGATCAGCAATACGATGAATCAGGCATTGCGCAGTCATACGCCACCCGGTTGAACAAAAAACTCACGGTTATCCCGGCGGACGTTCACTCAAGCCTGGAATTGGTCAATAAAATTTTCCTTCACTTTGATCAGCCTTACGCAGATTCCTCGGCTATTCCATTTTACATTTTGTCAAAGAAGGCTTCTGCGATGACGAAGGTGCTGCTGGGGGGCGATGGGGGAGATGAAATTCAAAACGGATATGCTTCCTTTCGCTGGTTGCCTTTTGTTCACCAGTACCGTGCCATCGCGGGTCCTGCGGCCGGCCTCATGGCAGCCGTTCTTTCGCAGGAATATAAAAGAGCCCTCAACCGTGTTCGCGATATTTCCCGCTTTCGCAATGCCGATGATGCCATCTGTACCTGGACCTCCTGGATGCCGCCCACCAGTATATTCAATGGTCGTTCTCCGTTTCAATTCGACTTGAAAATTGTTTACGACACATTCAGAACTTCTTTTAGTACGGTTCAGGTGCCCGACGTTCGCCATTCGCTGATCAAGAATTTCTTTTATAAAAGAATGCTCAGCGATTATCTTCGCAAGGCGGACATGATGTCGATGATGAACAGTTTGGAATACCGGGTTCCGATGCTGGATGAAGACCTGGTATCCCACAGCCTCAGTATTCCGTACCGGCAGAAATCAGACATGCGCACTTCGAAAAAAATTTTTCGTTCGATCCATGCTGAGTTTTTCTCGAGGGAGACTTCTTGTGCAAGGAAGCGGGGTTTTGGCATTCCCCTGGATCAGTGGCTTACCGCCGATGACTTTCGTCAAATGAAGTCGACCGTCATGGGCAAGGATTCGATCGTACTGGAATATATCCGGAAGGAGTATTTGGAGTTTTTATTTGACTCCCTGGAGAGCAAGGAAAACAGAAAGCAGATCAGCAGGGCAGCCGTTTATCAGCGGATCCTGATGGCCTATGTTTTGCAGATCTGGTATCAGCATCAGGGTACCGGGGAACTTTTCTAGGCAACTTTTTAGTTTCTTGCTTATCGGCGGGTTTTTAATATCTTCGCGCCTTCAATTACGCTCGGGGTGTAGCGTAGCCCGGTATCGCGCTTGGTTTGGGACCAAGAGATCGTCAGTTCGAATCTGGCCACCCCGACTGCGCCCGCCGAAGTCCCGCCTCGGGACGTAGGCGGGCTTCGCTTTCCAAGAGTCTTCTTCGAAGCAGATATTGTTCGGCGGGCTCCGTCGGGCAGGCTCGACACAGCTTCGAATGACGTCTTCCAAAAAAGTTCGGGAATTGTACAGGGAGGGCGACAGCTTGATCATCAGGCGTCATTAAAATCCTCTAAATGTAATGTTTGGAGGGTTTTTCATTTTTCAAAATCCCCAAAACATTCACTTACACC
>JBGPGZ010000227.1:0-6833 GCA_041484175.1 Cyclobacteriaceae bacterium
ATGACCTGTTACGGGCAAGTATTGCTACAGTCGCGAACGATTTCCGCCTGGGGGCCAATGAAGCGCCGCCCGCCATCATGTCGGTGTTCATTGGTGCACAAATGACCGCCGTGCTGGACGAACTGGAAAAGAAGGGAAATGTGAAGATTGAAAAGGGCGATAACATGTACATGAAGCTGGGTATCGATCAAATCCCTGAAATTATCCTGGATGCCACTGATCGCAACCGTACTTCGCCATTTGCTTTCACGGGAAATAAATTTGAATTCCGTGCGGTGGGTTCAAGCGACAACTGTGCCACATCCATGACCGCGTTGAATCTCATTATTGCCGACCAGCTGCAGAAGTTCTTCGAGGGAGCGGAGAAGGAGATTGAAAAAGGTACTGAAAAGCGCGTCGCCATCGTAAACATTTTGCGCAAATACATCAAGGAATCAAAAAACGTCCGGTTTGAAGGAAACAATTATTCCGAAGACTGGGTAAAGGAGGCAGAAAAGCGCGGATTGGGCAATGTCAAAAACATGCCTGGTGCCATCGAAGCCTACCTTTCCAAGAAATCCGTCGAACTCTTTGAGAAACATGGTGTGCTGACGCACAAAGAACTGGAAGCACGCAATGAGATTCGCCTTGAAGGCTATATCAAGAAGGTGCAAATTGAGGCGCGCGTGGTCGGTGACTTGGCGATGAACCACATTATTCCCACCGCGATCGCTTACCAAAACAAGCTGATCACCAATGCGAATGGATTAAAGGGATTGGGCGTCGATAACAAGGCCGTCGTTCAAACGATTAAAGAAATTTCCGGCCATATTGAAGCGATCAAAACGGGCGTGCGTCAAATGATTGAGGAGCGCAAACGGATCAATAAAATAGCGGACACGCACAAGCGGGCATTTGCGTATTGCGATGATATCAAGGAGAAATATTTTGAGCAGATCCGGGACGCTGTGGATAAGCTGGAGTTGCTCGTGGATGATGAGGATTGGCCGTTGGTAAAGTATCGCGAACTATTGTTCCTTCGATAAGTCTTCTGTGAGAACCTGTAATCAACCAGCTCCTGAAAAGGAGTTGGTTTTTTTTACAGAATTGAGGACATCAAAGACCTGGGATTACCTTGATCCAATAACCTTAAGATCGCCATCCTGATCAGCTCGGGATTGGACCACGGCACGAAATGATCCATGTCGTCCTTGACGATAAACTCCAGCGAAGAAGCGTTAACTAACATTTTTTTTGCGAAATCCGCATTTTCGGCAGGCACCAGGGAATCTTTTTTCCCCTGGATAACCACCACATGAGCACGGATCTTATTCCATAGCGGCAGCATTTCCTGCAGTTCCGGCTTGAGTTTATAGATCTCGTCATTGGAAGCCCTGAATGAGCGGGGGAGTATCCATTTGACAAAAGGTGTGGCCAAAGGGGCCCTGAACCAGGTTTCATCGGGCTCCAGTTCAGGGTCAATCGATGCCGATACAAAGACAATACCATCGATCAACTCCGGGTAATCCATCGCCATGCGTGCGATGACCGGGCCCCCCAGGGAATGCCCGACCAAAATAATGGGGCGATGATTTTTGTTTTGCTCCAGGATGGGTTTTAGGTATGCCGATTGTTTCGCCAGCGATGGCTCGGCATCCCCAAAATTCGAAGCGCCAAACCCGGGGCGGTCCACGGTGATCAGTTGCGCCCGCCTTAGCAAGACCGTATCGGCCATAAAATCAATAAATGCGCTCAGCGACCCGGGCGAACCATGTACAAAGATCACCAGCGGCTGATCCTCATCCCCCACGCTTAGATAATTGAGGACCCTGTTCTTACCAACAGGGTACGCGTGCAGTTTGCCTTTTTTTTCTTTGTTGGCAAAATACCGGTCGATCTCGGCCTTGCTCATGCGAAACTGCATGCAGGAATCCATGGCGAAAAGCATACCTGAAAATGCGACGATGGCAATAAACCATTTCCTTGATTTCAGCCACGCCTTGCCGCTCATCGGCTATTGAATGTTGAGGACTTTTTTGTATTGAGCTTGGTTGTTCATCGCTTCAATCGCCTTCTTTACATCGGGGTCATTTTTGAATGCCACTTCGACGGATCCCTTTTCAAGATAATAGCGCGATGCAATCTCTTGTTCCAATAACTGCTTGATCTGGTCCTTGAAGGTGATCAAATCGGTTTTCCGGCCGTCCGTCAATCGCAAACGAATGGCATCCAGCTGCGGTTTTAGTTCGTTGTAGTAGCGTTCTTTTTTTGCTTCCTCGGTTAACGAGCTAAGCTCTACTTCCACACGGGACCTGTAATTGTACTCTTTCCCTTTCATCCAGTTGACGAAGTCCTGGTATTCCGCATCCGTGAGGCTAAAGTCTTTCGCCGGAGCAATGGTGGGATGACCAAAAGCAAAAACAGATGCATAATCAAATATAAATCCATTAGCATGAATGACTTGCGTGATGGACGAGGCTTCCTGGCCAGCCACGTTGATGTCGGGGTCGATTCCTCCACCATCGTAGACTATTCTTCCGCGGGTAGTTTTGAATTCCTTTTTCAAGGAGTCAGGAATGGAACCAACGCTTCCATCTTCCCTTCGATGAGTGTAATCCAACACTTGTATGCACCTTCCTGTAGGCGTATAGTATTTGGCAGTGGTAATCTTCACTTGTGAATTGTAAGAGAGCGGCCTGCTCAATTGCACCAACCCCTTGCCAAATGATTTTTCACCGATGACGATAGCGCGATCATAATCCTGCAAGGTCCCTGCAACAATCTCGGAAGCCGAGGCGCTGCCGCGGTTGATGAGGACGGCCAGCGGGATTTCCATGTCCGTCGGCGGGTTCAGCGTTTCGTAGGTAACATTGCTGTCTTCGATTTTGCCTTTGGTGGTCACCACCTTCTTTCCTTTCGGAATAAAGATGTTGCAGATATTCACGGCCTCGAAAAGCAAGCCTCCAGGGTTCCCGCGTAAATCAAGGATGATATTCTTAGCACCTTTTTCCTTCAAGCTCACGACGGCATTCTTCACTTCTTTTCCGGCTTCGGGTGTAAAATCAGAAAGCTTTACGTAGCCAACATCGGCGCTGACCATTCCGAAGTAGGGTACATTGCTCACTTT
The DNA here is from genome assembly GCA_041484175.1 of Cyclobacteriaceae bacterium. GTDB lineage: Bacteria > Bacteroidota > Bacteroidia > Cytophagales > Cyclobacteriaceae > ELB16-189. The sequence continues at coordinate 3,107 of JBGPGZ010000227.1, forward strand.
GATCCTTTCGCGCTTGAATTCCAACTCGATGAAACCGTCCACGCCAATTCTCTGAATGGTAAGTTTTACCGGCGTACCTACCTGCCCGCGCATGAGATGGTTCGCCTCTTCCTGCGACAGTTTGGCGAGCTCAACGCCGTCCATTTTCACAACTTCATCCCCTATCTTCAAACCATTTTTTTGGGCGGGATAACCGTCATACACCATGGTCACAACCGTGCGATGGTTGATTTCACGGGTCAGTGCCCCGATACCGCCGTATTGGCCGGTGTTTAATGTCTTGAAATCTTCTATTTCATCCTCGGAAATGAAATTCGTGTATGGATCCAGCGAGTTGAGCATGGCGTCGATGCCTGTGCGCACCAATTTGTTTGGATTGACTTCATCTACATAGAGGGCGTTTACCTCTTTGAACAGGGATGCAAAAATGTCCAGGTTTTTGGCAATTTCGAAGTATCGCTCGGCAGGCGGTGTAAACGAAAAGATAGTCAGCGCGACGACGATCGCGGAAAGTGCAAAGAGCTTTTTCTTCATGATGCTGGATTATATGCCTAGTAGAACGAAAAGCGGGGGATGGAAGTTTTCGGTATGCAATTTACCTGAAAAAAGCGATTCCACTGACGAAAATACCCATCTAAATATTACAGGACTGGGGGATATGGCTTTTATGCTTATTTTCGCCCCCATGAAATTAAATCCAATCCCAACAGCTATGCGCATTCAATTTTCGGTACTAGGCCTTTTCCTGATCGCTCTCTTATTTTCATGCAACCAGGAAAAGTATGAAAGCAAAACGGGTGAAGCCAATGGTTACTCCTATGAGTATGTGACCAATGATCCCTTGAACGTCCGGATCTATACATTGAAGAATGGTCTAAAAATTTACCTGAGTAAATATAATTCGGAGCCACGGATCCAAACTTCCATAGCGGTAAAAGCGGGAGGCAAATTTGACCCTGCGAATGCGACCGGTCTTGCTCACTACCTCGAACATATCATGTTTAAGGGCACTGCCGACTTTGGCACCCAGGACTGGGAAAAGGAAAAAATCTTCCTGGATAGCATTGAACACATGTTCGAGCATTATCGATCTCTTTCGGACTCCGTGCAGCGTACAAATTATTACCACAGGATCGACCAGGTTTCCAATCAGGCCGCCCAGTTGACGATTGCCAATGAATATGATAAGATGGTAGCGGAAATAGGTGCGCGGGGAACCAATGCCTACACCACCGAAGACCGTACCGTTTATATCAATGACATACCCTCCAACCAGATCGAGAACTGGATTACCATTGAGTCGAATCGATTCCGGCAAGTCGTGCCCCGGCTTTTTCACACGGAGCTGGAAGCAGTGTATGAAGAAAAGAACCGGAGCCTCGACAACGATTACTGGAAAACGTACGAGGCGCTATATGCCGCAGCTTTCCCAAAGCATCCCTACGGAACTCAGACCGTCATTGGCACCATCGATCATTTGAAAAATCCTTCGATCACCGAAATCAAAAATTATTTTACCAACTATTACCGCCCCAACAATGTGGCAATTTGCCTGAGTGGTGATCTGGATTTTGACAAGACCATTGGCTTGCTGGACAAATATCTTGGAGACTGGAAGGCGAATGACGAACTAAAAACCTGGACCCCGGTGCAGGAAGATCCGATTACCGCGCCGAAGGAAGTGGATGTATATGGACCGGATGCCGAATGGGTTAACCTGGCCTTTAGGTTTAACGGTAGAAGCAGCGATGAACATAAGCTGCTGCGCCTGACAGACATGATCCTGTCGAATTCCCAGGCCGGGTTGATTGACCTCAATCTCAAGCAGCAACAAAAAGTACTGGATCCAACCAGCTATGTAGACGAACTTAATGATTATTGTCTGCACACCTTTACCGGAAAACCCCGTGAAGGCCAAACCCTCGCAGACGTAAAGAAATTATTGCTCGATCAGATCGACCTGGTAAAGAAGGGGCAGTTTGATGACTGGCTTCTCGGGGCCGTTGTGAACGATTTAAAGAAAAACAAAATCCAGGGATCGGAACAAAATTCATCGCGATCGAACGACCTGGTGATCGCCTTTACCAACAACATGGCATGGAAGGATTATATCTCGGAAATTGATGATCTTAAGAAATTCACGAAAGAGGATGTTATCAAATTCGCCAACGAGCATTACAAGGAAAATTATATCGTGGTCAATAAGCGGAACGGTAAAGACCAACACGTCAATAAAGTAACGAAGCCCGCAATCACCAAAGTGGCGCTCAACAAAGAATTGAAATCTCCCTTCCATGAGAAGTTGCTTTTGAACAAAGTGGAGAAACTGCAGCCCGTTTTTGTCGATTACAACAAGGATATCAAAAAGCAAAAATTGGACAAGGGTGTAGCGGTGCTGTCGGCTCAAAATAAGGAAAATGACCTGTTCCGCCTGTACTACCTTTCCGATGCCGGCAGCAACAATGATCCCAGGATCAATGTTGCCATTGAATACCTCAATTATTTGGGGACCGATGAAATGGCCTCCGAGGAGTTCAAGAAAGAGTTTTATAAACTGGGTACTGATTTCGATGTTTCCGCTTCGAAGGATCAGACATATATCTCTTTGACAGGCCTTTCTGAAAACATGGATAAGGCGATACAACTTTTTGAAAAACTGCTGGGTAACCCGAAGACGGATGAAGAAGCGTTGAAAAAAATGGTGGATGGTATTTTCAAGCAACGGGAGGACAGCAAAAAAGACAAGGATGGAATCCTCTTCGACGGCTTGTTGAATTATGGGTTATACGGTGCAAAGTCCCCCTTTACCAATGTCCTGACCAACGAACAGTTGAGGAAGTTGAAGCCGGAAGAGCTGGTGGATATCATTAAAGGGTTTACCAGGATGGATCACCGGGTTCTCTACTATGGACCAAAAAAAGCGGATGAATTGCTGACCTCGCTGAATCAGTACCATATCCTGCCCGATCACCTCCAACCCATTCCCGAACCGGTGAAGTTTGAAATCCAGGACGTTAAAGAACCAAAAGTATATTGGACTCATTATGACATGGTGCAGGCGGAGATTATCTTTTTGTCGAAAGGAGAGAAATTTGACGCGGGCCGGGTTCCGGGTATCCGCATGTTCAATGAATATTTTGGTGGAAGCATGGCTTCGCCTGTATTCCAGGAGTTAAGAGAAGCCCAGGGTCTTGCCTACGCCGCATTTGCCAGCTATGCAACGGCAACCAAGGCGGGCGACTCCGATTATTTTTTCGGCTACATCGGTACGCAGGCGGATAAACAGAGTGAATCGATGAAAGCCATGATGGCGCTTATTCAGGAGTTTCCCAAAACTGAAAATGGATTTGAAATGGCAAAAAAGTCGTTACTCAACAAGATTGAAAGTGAACGGATCACGAAATCCAACATTTTGTTTAATTATGAAATTGCCAAGCGCAGGGGTCTCGATCATGACGTCAGAAAAGACGTCTATGAAAAGGCGCAGGGGATGAAAATAGAGGATGTTGAAAAATTTCAGCAGGATTTTGTCAAAGGCCGTAAATTCAATACCGTGCTGGTAGGGAGCAGGGAAAAGCTAAACCTCAAAGACCTGCAGAAGTACGGTAAAGTGCAGGAGCTCACGCTCGACGAAGTCTTTGGTTATGAAAAAGTTCAAAAAATAAACGTTGAGAAACCAAACCAATAGGGGGGAAGGTGATCGGTAATCGGTAGATCTCAGTCATTA
>JBGPGZ010000228.1:0-6777 GCA_041484175.1 Cyclobacteriaceae bacterium
ATCGGTGATCGGTAATCAGTGATCGGTTATCGGTGATTGGTGATCGGGCATTCGTTGATCGTAACCGGTCTTTGCTTCTGATCCTGAAAATCCTGATAATCCCTAAATCCCGATCAGTCATGATCAAGCCTTGATTTTTTTTTTGTATCTTCAGCCTCCCCAAAGAATTGATTTCTCTACCTCATAACCAAAATCCTCAGCACATGAAAAATGTTTTATTGGCCCTGTTTTGTGGTGTCGTGTTGTTCGCCTGCAACAAACCACCAAAAGAAGAAGCAACCACGCCAGTCCAACCGGTTACGCCTCCGCAGGCCGAAATCGGCGATCCGAAGTATGCCGATATTGGCAAGGCCGGCATCCAACAACTGGCCAGCGGTGATATCGATGGTTGGATGACCAGTTTTGCTGACAATGCGAAATATTATTGGTCGGGTGGAGACAGCCTGATCGGAAAGAAGGCCATCACGGACTATTGGAAAGAAAGAAGGGGCAAGGTAATTGAAACCCTTTCCTATGCCAATGATATCTGGACGCCGCTTAAAGTGAATACTCCCCAAAGGGGGCCGGATGCGCCGGGAAACTGGCTATTTAGCTGGTACCAGGTCAGCGTGACTTACAAGAATCATCAGTCACTGAAATTCTGGGTCCACACGGCTTTCCATTTTGATGTTGCCGACAAAATCGATATCGCGGTACAATTCATTGATCGTGCTCCGATCAACGCCGCACTGGCGAAGAAGTAAGTATCAATATCCTTCAAAACGTCCGGCAAGCCGGACGTTTTTTTTGCAAAGTATTATTGCTGATTGAATCCACAAGGCTGCCAGGCAGGAACTTCGTGATTGGTTCTACTTTAGCAAATATGGATAGATGATTTTCTGCCAGATCACATATCCTTCAGGCCTCATGTGAAGCCGGTCCTCCTCAAAGAGTTCTTCCCTCATTTTTCCATTGGCCAGCATGGCCTGATAGACGTCAATAAATGCGGCTCCTTTTTCTTTTTTCAAAAACAAACTGATTTCGTTGTTAGCAGCCTTCACTTTGCCTTGTATTTTTTCACGCACCGGGCTGGGTTTCATGGAAACATAGCTGATGACGGCGGTCGGCAGGTTTTGCCTTAACATGCTGAACAAGGTTTTGAAACGCCGTACAACTTCCGCCGCGGAAACATTCTCAGCAGAAGCGAGATCATTTTCACCGCAATAAATCACAACCTGTTTTGGTTGATACGGAAGAATGATATCATAGGTATACCGTATGACATCCACCAGGGTTGATCCGCCAAACCCCCGATTAACAATAGGATAACCCGGAAAATCGTTGGCAACGTCTTTCCACTTGGTAAAAGAAGAGCTGCCAACGAACAAAATGGGATGAAGGGGCGGCGGCTGAATTGAATCCTGTTTCTTGAAGGCAACAATCTCTGCCCAATAAGGTGGTGCTGTCTGGACCTGCGCGGTAGAGCAAAAACATCCCAGCAAAAGACCGAATACAATGAACTTTTTCATATCGCTATTATGAACGGTTATTATTTTATTGGATTATCAAGAAAATTGATAAGAAATAAAAGATTGAAAACGGATTTGTCAACGACAATACTCATTAATTTTCTGATCATCGCATCCCATCATTTTGTGAATTCCAAATAGCAAGATTCATGCTAAATTAATATTTAGTTGAACGATTTATTGAGCCTTTTAACCGGGTTCGCCCTCCGAGGTCAGAATTATTTTCTTTTGCCATGCTTTTTTAAATTAGAAACCGAATTCCTAATCAAAAGACAACGGATTATTGGCCGGAATGTGTGCTACTTTGACCCCTGGCACCTTTTCCGTTAACCACTTTGCCATGTACTCAGAACCGGGCTCCTCACTGTCCGCATGCCCCATAATAATCAAAGAAACCTTTTGGCCTATATTTCTGGCGTCTCTGACATACTCCGCCACTTCCCATTCATGTATTTCACCACATAACACTACGTCCGGTTTCTCTTTTGCAGTGGTAGAAATGATATTGCTACCACTACCAAAACCAGGGCTCAGGAAAATTTTCTTGCACAGTTGTGAAAGATCACCGATGTATCTCACGGTAGATATGCCCAATTTTTGTTTTATATGCCCAATCAATTCCCTTAAGGTGATAGAGGGTATCTCAACTACATCATCGGCTTTGGGATCAAAATACTTTTCCCATCCCAATTGCGTAATCACGCCCATTTTCACGCCATCCGGCAAATGGCGATGGATGTGATCATGATTTCTCCAGATGGCCATATTGTACTTCAATAATAAATCTGCTTTGTATCGATACACAACATTATTTTCAAGCCAGTCGGTTTTATCCTGGTGGCTGTAATAAGTAGGTTCATGGGCAATAATAAAATTGGCGTTGAGGTCAATGGCTTTCTTAATCACCTCCAGTGTAGCAAACATGGTGGTAACAATTCCGGTAACCTTGATGTCCCGATTTCCGGCTTTTAAGTTATCGACGGTCTCCTTGATCGGTCCTCCGGGCACTTCATTCATAAAGAGATCCACTATTTGCCCAACGGTCCAGGTTTCACCGGCGGACAATGAGGACCCCCCCGGAGAGTCGTTGAGGGCGTTGAATGGGACATAGCCTTCTGCCAGCCCTGCCATCGGTGATGATAACAGCACCGCAGAACCTGCTACTTTGGTCAGGTTGGATAAAAATTGCCTTCGGCCAAAATCATTGTCGGCAGGGCAAGAATCATGGTTATTCATTGTGGTGTCAATTGGTTGATTGAATTAATGCATTTTGGATCATTAAACCGATGGAACCCGGATTATTTTATCTTGCGAAAAAACTTAGCGGTCTTTGCGCGAAATGGTGTGCGCAAAGACCGCTAAGAAACGGAAGGATTAGTGCATGACAAGCGACGGAGTTGTCGACCTATTTTTTCAATCGCTTATATATTTCAACATTTTTTGTTCCGTCCGAATTTGTGATGGTTTGCTTGAATCCTTCGGAGCCCTGCAGTTCAATTTCAATATCAAACGTCCTTCCTCTTATGACACCATAATTAGAAGCTTTGCATATCTCTTTTACCTTGTTGTCTCCCGTCATTTCATAACTTCCAAAGCCCATGCCGGTATGCAATTTCTTTAGCGAATCTAAATACGTGTGGGCAAAGATGACCTGGCCGCTTCCGTAGGCTTTGTACTGGATCCCTTTCAGGGTGGTAGTATCCTTTCCCTTGATGTTATAGAATTTGATGTTCTCCCAGGCACCGTCAAGCGGAGACGTTTTTGCTTCCCCAACGGACTCGTAATCTTCCCCCAGCGTGTATTTCTTGCCCTGGATTTCAATATCCTGAATAGCTTGTTTGAAACCTGCCGGCGTTTTTTCGATTTCCAACGTATACGCTCTCGTAGAGTCGTCGGCGGAATTGCCGGAAGCACTATAGAAAATATCCTCTTTTACGCCACCTGCTTCAGGAACAAACGTGCCAATTCCAAAGGCGGCAACCGAGTCCTTTGAGCCAACCTGCGCATACATGATAAAATCGCCCGTGTAAATTTTTAGTTGAGGCCGGTCAGTATAGGTTGAGTCAAGTGAATCGCCTTTCACCGATTGAGAAAGCATATTGTAAGCACCCGCCATTTCCGGTTTTTCCTTGGGTTTAGCACATTGAATAAGAACGATCCAGATTAGTAACAAGAGTAGTTTTTTCATAGCATTTTGGTTTTTAGGTAGCGGTATTTTACTAAAGTAAATATAGAGGAACCGCGCATTAAATGAAATTCGCGCTTGCGGAATCAGCATAATCATGGTAATCAGCCGTCATCAAATCAGCGTAATCAGCTTCATCAGCGGTCATTTTTCAGAACAATCACTCCACCTGGATGGCAGGATAGCATAACAAAGCCATCGTCCGTATCTTGTAAGGTCACGTTCTCTTTTGATTGAATGCGCCATTTCGTAAAGGGCATTTTCAATCGGGTTGTCCCTCCCTTTTCTGATACTATTTTTATCTCATCCATCTGGCCGTTTACCTTTTTCGCATCGACCAAAAAAGCTCCTTCAGCCCGCAATTGTCGAAAAGCAATATCCTTCCACGCAGAAGGTACGGCGGGCATGATTTCAATAAAGCCCGCATAACTCTGTAAGAGCATTTCCTGCATGCCCGCCGCAAAGGCAAAATTTCCTTCGAGCGTAAAAGGCCGGTAGGTGAATTTTGAGTACCCCGATTTGGTCTGATCCCCATTCACATGAAAGCTATTGGATAGGCAAAAGGCCATCGCAAAAGTTCTCAACGCTTTTGCAGCACCCGCTCCGTCTTTCGCCCGGGCTTTGAGGTTGGCCAACCAGGAATAGGAATAGCCGCACCACCAATCAGGACCGATGCTATCCAATAAATGGATTGTATTTTTTATGATGGATTGCGAACGAGTGCCGTCTTCGTATTTGATCAAACCCAGGGGATGGATCGCCATCGCATTTGAGAAGTGGCGGTGCGACTGGTTGTAGGCCATCGTTGGTGCAAACATCAACTCGTTTTTATCCGACAACGCAAAGTCATCAAATTGCAAACCGATTTTTTCCCAATGCCGGGCTTCCTCCTGCAATCCCAATTCCATTGCCAGTTCGGACGCAATCTGAAAATTGAATTTCATCAGGGCCAAATCATAATTTGTATTTTGAAAAAACCACGCTTTAATATTATTATCATTGATTTCGGGGCTGGAACTGATGGGCAATTTTCGATGCCCGTTTTCATCCAAGGAGGTAATGTTCTCAAGAAAAACGGACACGTCTTTTACCCAGGGGTACGCGCTGTTTTTCAGAAATACGGCGTCCATGCTATAGCGCCATTGCAGGTAAAAATGGTGCGATAACCATGCCGATACCGTAGGAGAAAGCGAGTATTGAGTCCAGCCACCCATCTCGGTTCCATTGAGCGTGGTGACTCCCGGAACGGCCAGTCCGTCCTTACCAAAAAATAGTTTTGTGTAGCGTTTGTAATTGGCTTTGTTCTGCTCCAGGTGATCCACATAAGCAAGTGCCTCTTCCAAATGATTACTGCTGTACGATGGCCAATAGCTTAATTGCGTATTCAGGTCATGATGAAAATCACCTTTCCATGGCGGGATCCTTCCGTTGTCCGCGGTCCACACTGCTTGCAAGGAAATGGGTGGAGCGCCCCTTCTTGAAGCGGAGCCAAATTTATATTGCTCCAGGTACCATTGCTTTTCCAGTGCGGCATCCGGAACCTGGATAGAGGATTTACTCCAGAAATTCTTCCACCAGGCAAGATGAGTTGAATAATCTTTCTCGTAACCACGGCCCAGGGCTGCTTTTGTTACTTCTGAAGAACGAGGGATGGTTTTCTTGCCAGGATAGTGTGAGGAAATACTCCATATTCCTTCCAGCGTTGTTGCATTGGTTTTCTTCCATTCAACGGTAATCTCGTATGTAAAACCCCCCCACCCTTCCTGAAGATACGTGATCCTGTCACCTTGCTGCTGAATCTTACCTTGCTTATACCCCAACCGGGACAAATCATCTCCAACTAACGAATTGACCTCGCCACCGGTTGCCTTGCCTTCGTATTCAGGCGCTTTAATTGAGGGCGTTAGCATGGTGGTGACATTTTCAAACCGGAACCATCCCACCGGATCGGTGGCGTGTACAAAGCTTTTCAGAATAATTCCATTTTCCCACCGGACTTCACACGTTGCATCCAGCAGTGACAAATGAACGGAGGTTATCTTTGCCTCCGGTAAATTAAATTCCAAAGCGCCAGCGGGAATTTTGGACGGCGCCGGTTCTTTATCGTAAGGCGCATCAAAATAGCGCTGTACCACTCCGTAGTTATTCTTTCTGACTTGTTCCTGTATCCATTCATACCTGAACTCCTCCCTGTCCAGCCCCTTCATTGGTCGCATATCCCAAATGTCAGCGCGGTCCAACGAAAAACGCAGATGTTCCCCTTTCTTCCATATTAAGGCTCCGAGGGTACCATTGCCCAATGGAATGGCCTCATCCCAACTGTTTGCCAACTGACCGAAATGCAAATCGTGTGAAGAAGATTGGGCAGCTAAACAAGCAGGCGATAAAACTGCAATAATCAGGACAATGGCTTTTTTCATAGTACCGGGATTAACATACATTAAAACACGTCACCTATTGAAAATTAGGAATTTCTCCATGAAACAGGAAGCGATTTCTGGCCCTTATCACGATATTCAAACAATGATAGTACAGAAAAGTCAATTCAACCGAGAATGAAAATTTGTGATTACGAATTCCAGTCTATATAAAAGTGTATTAATATGAAATGCATTTAACGATAGTTATTCAATAAATTTTTGCCGCCCTTTGGTGGCAAATACAATCTGAATATAGATTTGAGAATACGTATTGGGCATAACAGGTCGCTCCTACGGAGCTTGGTTTTCAATTATAAATCATTTCCTACAAACAGGTCGCCCCTAACGGGGCTACAATGTGGTTGCAGTAGGCCCGGTAAACGCGGCTTGTTTGTAGCGACCTGTTTGTAGCTCCGTTAGGAGCGACCTGTTTGTAGCAGCCAGTTTGTAGCGACCTATTTGTGGCTCCGTTAGGAGCGGCCTGTTTGTAGCTCCGTTAGGAGCGACCTGTTTGTAGCAGCCAGTTTGTAGCGACCTGTTTGTAGCAGCCAGTTTGTAGCGACCTGTTTGTAGCTCCGTTAGGAGCGACCTGTTTGTAGCAGCCAGTTTGTAGCGACCTATTTGTAGCTCCGTTAGGAGCGACCTGTTTGTAGCAGCCAGTTTG
>JBGPGZ010000229.1:0-6724 GCA_041484175.1 Cyclobacteriaceae bacterium
TCCTTATTTGGGGGGTCGGATGGCAAGGGTGTTGCTTCCGGCCTCGATCTTGATTCCTATCGTGCTCGGGTACCTTCGACTCTGGGCTTATTGGAAGGCTATCTTTTCGGTGGAGTTCGGTGTTGCTCTTCTTGTGATCAGCATTGTCATCATTTTCATTTCGATTATTTGGTTTAACGCAGGTTTGTTGAACAAGAGAGACGGTCAGCGAAAGGAGGCGGTGGACGAATTGACACACAGCAACACCGAACTGAAAAATGCCAATGATGAATTGGCAGCCCTTGGCGAAGAACAGGCTACCCTCAATGAAGAACTTCAAGCGACCGTTGACCAACTCACACTGGCCAATGAAACAATCCAGGAGCAGGCTGACGTCATATTAAGACAGCGGGACGAGCAATTAAACAGGGTACTGGATTCCATACAGGATATTGTGTGGTCATTTGACCTTACGGGCAAGGGTGAGAATTATCTAAGCCGCTCGGCCGAAATAATCTACAAAGAACCGCATGCAGAACTGATCCGGAAACCACAGTTTTGGACTGAATATATTCACCCCGAAGACAAAGGCATTAAGGAGGCGAGTCAGAAGGAATTGGAGGAAAAGGGCCGTACCGAATGCATGTACCGGATTGTCGATCGCGAAGGGACCACCCATTGGATTTACGACCGGATAAGGCTTTTGAAAAATGAGCGTGGAGAGCCTGTGAGGATGGAGGGCATTGCCTCTGAATTTACCCATGTCAAAAAGGCCGAAGAGGAATTAAACCGTGAACGGCATTTGTTGAGGACACTGATCGATAACCTGCCGGACTACATTTACGTCAAAGACAGGCAAAGCCGCCACCTCATAAACAACCGCGCCAATGTGGAACTCCTGGGAGCGGCTTCCGAGGCAGAAACCTTTGGAAAGTCCTTGCTTGATTTCGTCCCCAGTGACCAGGCACGAGAATACTTGGAGGATGATCGAACGGTTTTGGACAGCGGCCAACCTTTTTTCAACAAGGAAGAGAAGATCACGATCCAGTCGGGTCAGCAACGTTGGCTGCTTACTACAAAAGTGCCGTTGAGGGATGAACAGAACCATGTTATTGGTCTGGTGGGAATTAGCCGTGACATTACGGAGAAAAAACTGGCTGAAGAAAAAAGGGATGAGGAGCGCCAACTGCTTCGCACGGTGATCGACAACTTGCCCGATAACATATTCGCCAAAGACAAAGATTCAAAATACACCATCAGCAACCAGGCCCATGATAAAGTGATGGGTGCCTTTTCGACCAAGGAGGTTATCGGGAAGACCGCCGTTGAAATCATGGGGCAGCCTGGGTTGAATTTTGACGGCGATGACCATTATGTGCTGACCTCGGGGAAATCGCTAACAAGAAGAGATGAACCCTTTATAAGTCCTTCCGGTGAGACGCGCTGGTACCATACGACCAAAATTCCGCTGAGAAATAAAAATTCGGAAGTCATTGGCCTCGTGGGCATTAGCCGGGACATTACCGACCAAAAATCTACGGAATTAAAAATCAGAACGGCTCTTGAAAAATTTGAGATCCTTTCAAAAGCAACTAATGACGCCATTTGGGATTGGTCGCTGGAGAGTGACTCGAAGATCTGGAACCATGCAATGAAAACGGTCTTCGGGTACAAGGAACCTGAGATTCGGAGCACCGGACAATGGTGGATGCAAAATATCCACCCCGAGGACTTTCACCGGGTGCAACAGGAAATCCAGGATACCATCCAACATTACGAAACCAATTGGGCCTCAACCTATCGGTATCAATGTGCCAATGGAACCTACAAGTATGTGTTTGACCGGGGTTACGTAATCTACGAGGATGACAAGCCTTCGCGGATGCTGGGGGCCATGCAAGACATTGATGAACGAATGAAAAGTCTGGAAGAAGTGAAAAAACTCTCGATGGTCGCAAGCAAGACGGACAATATGGTCTTGATAACCGACCGCGAGAACCGGATCGAATGGGTGAACGAATCCTTTACGCGTTTGATGGGATTCACCTTGGGAGAAGCGATTGGAAAAAAAGAGAGCCAATTTCTTCAAGGCCCGGAAACAGACATTGCCACCCGTCAACGCATCGATCTAAAAATGCAACGGGGAGAATCCGCCCTTGAGGAGATTGTAAATTATTCCAAAGCAGGTCGCAAATACTGGATCAGGGGTAACACCACACCCATTTTCAATGAGTCGGGAGAATTGGATAAATTCATTCTGATTCAATCCGACATCACCCAGCAAAAGGAATCCGACGAGAACATCGTTTTTATTGCGAGGGAGCTTGCAAATCTTATTGAAGACGCCAATACACCCATTTTTGGGATCGATGGCAAGGGGTATATCAACGAGTGGAATACAGTAACAGCTAAAATCACGGGATTTGGCAAAAATGAAGTTGTGCGTAAGAAACTATTAAAAGGCTTTGTCGACCCAGGCCGATGGTTACTTGTTGAAACGGAAATGCAAAAAGCATTTCAAGGGACCTTTGTCAAGAATTTTGAATTGCCTGTTAAAACGAAGACAGGGAAAGAGATTACGCTGCTATTAAACGCCACGCCCCGGCGTAATTCGGCGCAGGAAATTATTGGCTTGCTCCTCGTAGGACAAGACATCACCGAGTTGATCGAGTATCGCCACAACCTGGAAGAAAAAGTGGAGGCACGTACGAGCGAACTTCATAAGGCCCTGCAAAAGGAAAAGGAACTGGTGGAATTGAAGAATAAATTTGTGTCGATGGTTTCCCATGAATTTCGCACGCCGCTCTCCTCCATCTCGCTCGCCAGCGGATTCATACGCCGGTACAGGTCCAAGATCTCAATCAAGGAAATGGAGACCAAACTTGAAAATATTGAAAAACACGTCGATCACATGACATTCCTGCTGGAGGATATTCTGACAATCGGCAAAAGCGATGCAGGGAGGATTCAAGCTCAATTTTCGGTTCTCCCTGTTAAAGCATTATTTACAACCCTCGTTCGTGAGGCGGAACAAGCCTATGGAGGTACCCACACGGTGAAACTGAAATTTGGAACCAACCTCGACCAGATTGAATCCGACGAGAAGCTGCTGCGCAATATTGTCATTAACCTGGTCACCAACGCCATTAAATTTTCACCCGAACGTAAAACAGTCCATGTAGACCTTTCGCGATGGAAGGATAATCTTCGAATGCAAGTCAAAGACCACGGCATGGGAATAGCGGCTCAGGATATGGATACAATTTTTACCGCCTTCAGCCGCGGAGGCAATGTAGGCACGGTGCGGGGTACGGGCCTGGGGCTTTCGATCGTGAAACGGACGGTCGAATTGCTAAAAGGTGACATCCAGGTAACAAGTCAGATTGGCGAGGGGACATTGTTTACCGTCACCTTGCCTCTGCATCGCGAAAAGGAAAAAATAAATGGCTGAAAAATACGCCGGACGCAGCCAGGATTAATATAGGTCAACGAGGTCGCGTAAGGGAAAACCCCTGGAAAGCAGGATTATTCGTAGGCGTGTTCCGCCATTCATTCCCGGGAGAAATTTCCTTTTTGCCGACAATGGTCGTCGACTTTGCCTTCAACACGCTGATTTGATCATTTTCTGGGAGAAAGACCTGATTTTCTCTAAATCAGGATTGCCCCGATGGAATGATTTTGACCGGTCCTCATCTTTGCCCAGTCAAAATGAATAAATAGAATGAAAAATCAACCTGTGAATATTTTGTTGGTCGAAGACAATGTGATGAACCAGTTTATAACGAGCAAGTTTCTCAAGAAATGGAACTATACGGTAACAGTCGCAAACGATGGCAAAGAGGCGTTGAAGCTGATTGAGCAGAAATGCTTTCAGCTGGTGCTCATGGACATCAATATGCCCGAAATGGATGGTTATGAGTCAACCCGCAAAATCCGAGAAATGCAAGGCAGCTATTTCAAGACAATACCCATCCTTGCCTACACAGCCTCGTCGCTGATAAATACAACGACAAAAGCATTGGAATCGGGTATGACCGATTTTATCAATAAGCCGGTAGAGTTTGAAGAATTGCAAGAGAAGATCAATCAGCATGTGGTACAGAGAAATCAACCCCAGGGTGAAGGAAGGAGTTTTTCCATCAGCCTTGACCAGTATACGGATGGGGACCCCGGCTTTCAAAGTGAATTGGTTTCTCTTTTGATTGACAATATAAGGGAGTTGGAACAATCGTTTAATGAAACGCTTGGTCTGGACGACCCCAAAATTTTCATTGCTTGTTGTCATAAATCGTCAACCACTTTAGGGATGCTTGCCGACAGCCAATTTGCGTTTTTCGTAGAGGACCTGAAGACGAAATTGACAAACCAGGATAAAAATCCAATGGAAGTCTTTCATGAGGGGTCGTTGCAATTCCATGCACTTTGTGCTGACATCGTCACGAGTTTAGAGCAGGTAAACCAATTGCCGGTACTATTTGCGGCTTGATGACCATACGATTTGTAATAAAATTTATTATGAAGAGTTACTTTCTCATCTTACTCTTTACCAGTTTTTCCTTCCTTGCGTTTTCGCAGAAGCAGAATCTGAAATTCGAGCACCTGGGTTCGGCGGAAGGACTGTCTCAAAGCAATGTCACCTGTATCTTGCAGGACAGCCGCGGTTTTATGTGGTTTGGAACCCAGGACGGTCTGAATAGATATGACGGTTATAAATTTACGGTCTACAGAAATGATCGTCTCAACGGAAGCAGCCTCAGCAATAATACCATTACGGATATCATGGAGGACACCAAAGGTGTCATTTGGATTGCAACGGACGGCGGAGGCCTGAATAAATTTCAAAGGGAAACTGAAAGGTTTACCCGGTTTGTGCATGATAAGACTAACGATCATAGTATTGCCGGCGATATTATCACGTGTTTGCTGCAAGACGGACAGGGTAATGTATGGATCGGCACGGAAGGTCACGGTTTCGATATGTTTGACCAGGAAAACAAAAAATTTATCCATCATTCCCTTGCCAAAAGCTCACCCAACAGTCTGGCTGATGATTTTGTAAGAGATATTTTTGAGGATAGCCGGCGAAATTTATGGATTGGGACCAATGGAGGACTTCAGTTGTTTAACCGGGAAAATTCCTCTTTCACGCGATTTCAGGAAGAAAGTCTGAAAAGTAGTACCCCAGGAAGAAACACGGCTTGGGTCATTTTCGAGGACAAAAAGCAAAATCTTTGGATTGGCACCTACGGCGGAGGCCTGCGATTATTGAATCGGAAAAACAAAACATTCACGGATTTCATTCATGATCCCAATAATAGCAACAGCCTATGCAATAATCTCATTTCGGCAATAACCGAAGATAATGATGGTAACCTGTGGATCGGGACGGAAAACGGAGGTATCAGTATCTATGATCATGTCAAAGGATCCTTCAAGAATTACCTGCATAGTGAAATTGAATATACCTCGCTGAGCAGCAATGCGATCAATCGCATCTATAAAGATTCAATGGGTGATTTGTGGATCGGCACTTTTAACGGAGGCCTTAATTTTATCAGTAAGGAGGCAAACAAATTTATTCATTACAGACACAAGCCTTTGGCAAATAGCCTTAGCGACAACAGGGTCTTGTGTGTCTATGAAGATTCAGGTGAAAATCTCTGGATTGGGACGGATGGAGGCGGCTTGAACTTGTTTGACCGGAAGAGCGGCAAATTTATTAATTACAAGCACCAGAAGCAGAACGAAAACAGCATCTGCGGAAACTATGTACCAGGGATCTTCGAGGACACCGATCATAACTTATGGATTGCAACATGGGGGGATGGCGTAACCATGTTTAACAGGAAGACCAATATTTTCAAACACTTCAAAAATGATCCAAGCAATACCGCCAGCATCAGCGGAAATAGTGTGTGGACGATTTTTGAAGATACCGACAAGAATTTATGGTTTGGAAGTTATAAGGAAGGATTGAATTTATATGACCGGACCACCAATAAATTTATTCATTACAGACATGGTGAGAATAATCCTAACAGCATTGGTGGTGATAATATACTTTCCATTATGGAGGATACCAATGGCTATCTTTGGATAGGAACCGATGGCGGAGGATTAAGCCAGTTGGATAGAAAGACCCGGCAATTCACCACTTACAAGCATGATGACAAGCGAAATAGCCTTAGTGACAACAGGGTTGAGTGCATTCTGGAGGATTTGGATGGAAATTTTTGGATCGCCACCAGCGCAGGCCTCAACTACCTGGATAGAAAAAACAATCTTTTCAGGTTGTATCTCACGAAGGATGGCCTGCCCAGCGATGCAATTCATGGTATCCTGGAGGACGGAAAAGGCAATTTGTGGATTAGCACAAACAAAGGTGTCTCAAAATTTGAGCCTAAGACCGGAAGCTTTAAGAATTTTGGTGTTGCAGACGGCCTCCAATCGAATGAATTTAGCCGGGCCTATTGCAAAAGCAAGTCGGGTGCCATGTACTTTGGAGGCAACAATGGATTTAATGAGTTTTTCGCCGACAGTATCAAGGAAGCTCGTTACGAACCTCCGCTTGTCCTGACCGATCTTCAATTATTTAACGAGTACGTCCCGGTTGCGGATAGTTTGAATCCTGACTCCCCCCTAAAAAAACACATCACGGAAACCAGCGGGATAACGCTCCCTTTTGATCAGTCCAATATTACAATTGAGTTTGCTTCCCTCAACTTTACTTCACCGGAACGGAAAA
>JBGPGZ010000230.1:0-6719 GCA_041484175.1 Cyclobacteriaceae bacterium
CCCACAATGGTGCTTTCTTTTGCCACCATATTAGAGCTCTGCTTACGGATCGCTCCCTTATTTTTTTAGAAACATAAGCGACCGGTTATTCCATGCCAAGCATATGTGTTTAAGAATTCAAGTTAAAAACACATAGGCAAATAGGCCACATAGTCGATTGTTCAAGTTTCTTTTAAATAAAATCCCCTAAATTTCAGGCCATAAAACAAGCACCATGAAACAACGCTACTTTATTGCTATTATTCTCGTTCTCACTGCTTCCCTCGCAAAGGCTCAAACCGACATTAAAGACATCAACACCCTTTTTGCGAACTACCACGAGGAAGGATTGCACCTGTTTCCCACCAACGCCACCAGCATCGGCGACAACCGCTTTAATGATCAGTTGCCGGCGGATTTTACGGATAGTTACCGCGACAAACTAAACGATTATTACAATCGCTATTTGACGGGGCTGGCAGGGTTCAGGAGGGCAGATCTAAATCACAACGATCAGCTTAGCTATGATATCTTCAAATGGAGGCTTAAGATCAATGTGGAAGGATTGATGCAAAGAGACAACCGGATTCCCTTTTCTCAATTTACAGGAATGGCCTTGACGCTGGCTCAGCTTGGGAGCGGAACCGTCGTGCAGCCTTTCAAAACGGTGAAGGACTATGAAAACTGGATTGGCCGCGCCACGGCCTTTTCTGTCTGGACTGATAGCGCGATTATTTACTTTAGAAAAGGGATTGATGAAAAGATCGTACTGCCCAAAGCGCTGGTTGTAAAAATGATCCCGCAGATGGAAGGATTTGTAACAACGGATGCCACGAAGAGTGTGTTTTACGGACCCATCAATAACCTGCCCGCCGATTTTTCCGAAACCGATAAGAAAAACCTCACAGAGGCGTATTTGAAATTGATCAATGAGCAGATCGTTCCTTCCTATAAGAAATTGAGCGAGTTCTTGAAGAACGAGTACTTGCCAAAAGCCAGGGCTACGAGCGGTATCGGTTCTGTTCCGGGCGGTGTGAAAATGTATAGTTACTCGCTGCGACAAATCACCACCACCAACAAGACCGCCGACGAGTTGTTCAACACAGGTCTTGCTGAGGTAAAAAGAATCCGGGCGGAGATGGAGAAAGTAAAAAACTCGGTTGGATTTAAGGGAGACCTGAAAGCATTTTTTGACTACATGCGAACGGACCCGAAATTTTTCCCCTACAAGACTGCAGAGGAAGTACTCGCTGCCTACCGGGCAATCGGGAAAAAGATTGCACCCAATCTTAAACGGATGTTTCTGCATACGCCAAAAACATCATTTGAAGTAAGACAAACCGAAGCGTTCCGCGCGGCGTCTGCGGCAGCGCAATACAATCCGGGGTTGGCGGATGGAAGCCGCCCTGGTATCTTTTATGTGCCCATTGTAGATGCGACGAAGTACACGACGGCCCGGGAAAGCCTGTTTGTTCACGAAGCTGTGCCGGGACATCATTACCAGGTGATGCTGCAGCGCGAAAATGAAAACTTGCCGAGTTTCCGGCGCTATGGGGGTTACACCGCTTATAGCGAAGGCTGGGGACTCTATAGTGAAAGCCTGGGAAAGGAGTTGGGTCTTTATACGGATCCCTACCAATACATGCAGGCGTTGGGTGATGAGATTCACCGGGCCATCCGTTTGGTCGTGGACCCCGGCATGCACTCCAAGGGATGGACGCGTGAAGAGGCTATCAAATACATGCTCGACAATGAACCCATCAGCGAGCAGGGAGCCACCAGTGAAATAGAACGATA
Organism: Cyclobacteriaceae bacterium; assembly: GCA_041484175.1. GTDB lineage: Bacteria > Bacteroidota > Bacteroidia > Cytophagales > Cyclobacteriaceae > ELB16-189. The sequence goes on from JBGPGZ010000230.1 coordinate 1,777, forward strand.
TATGGCCATCCCGGGACAGGCAGTGGCATATAAAGTTGGGGCATTGAAGATACAGGAATTGAGAAAAAAATATAAGACGCGAATGGGTGCGGCATTTAATCTCGCCGCTTTCCACGATGAAATATTAAAAGACGGAGCCATGCCGCTCGATGTCCTCGAACACAAAATGGATGAATGGGCAAAAAAATTGAAGAAATGATTCGGTATACAATTGGTTGTAGAGAATCGATGAGTCAACCCCCCAGTCGGTCAATTTTCTGTTTTAATAGTCCCTTCTCCGCCGGTGATGTCGTCAGGGTCAACGCTTTTTCCAGATTTCTCTTTGCACCGTCTTTATCCCCGAGGCGTGCTAAAAATTCCGCTCGGATCGCGGGCAGGAGATAATAGTTTTCCAATGTGTCGATATCAGGAAGACCGTCGACGGATAGGAGGCCGGCCCTGGCGCCCTCCAGTTCGGCGATGACAATCGCGCGGTTGAGACCCACCATGGCATTGGGTTTGAGCTGATAAAGCAAGTCGTACAGTTCCAGAATTCTTTTCCAATTCGTCGCCGCGAAATGAGCGGCAATACAGTGCTCATAGGCGATGGCGGCTTCAATATGGTATGGTGAAATGAATGCACCCTGCGAAGCCCGATCCAGGAAAAGCCTTCCTTGTTCAATTAGTTGGATGTTCCAGGTTGAGCGGTCCTGATGCCGGAGCGTCAACAGATGATTTTGGTTATCGATACGGCCGTACAGCCGGGCTGCATGGAAGCAAAGCAGGGCAAGGAGTGCGCAGGTGTTTGGTGTTCTGGTTAGCGGGTGATTGGACAACATGTACGCCAGGCGTAAAGACTCTTCTACTAAATCCTCCCGGATCACGAGGTCATGCCCCGTGGAATTGTAGCCTTCATTGAAGAGCAGGTAAATGGCAGTCAGCACATTGTCAAGTCGAGGCGGCAGATCGATCGGTTGCGGCATCTCAAACTGCACATCTTGCTGACGGAATTGCTCGCGCGCCCGGTAAAGTCGTTTCGATATGGTTTCCTCGTTCGTCAAGAATGATTTGGCAATTTCGGCAACACTGAATCCGCACAATGTTTTTAAGATCAAAGCGATCTGTCCTTCCTCGGCTACCGCCGGATGGCAGCATACAAACATCATCCGCAATTGTTCATCCTCCATGTCATTTTCGTGGATGAGCTGTTGGAGCGTCGTTCCCGCCGAATACTCGGATTTGAGGAGGACACTAAGGTCCTCGGCAAATTCTTTTTTGTATCGCTCCCTGCGGAGTACATCCAGTGCTTTGTTGCGCGCTGCCGTAAACAGCCATGCCGATGGGTTGTCGGGTGTGCCATGAAATTTCCAATGCTCCAGCGCCTTGAGTAATGTATCCTGAACCACATCTTCAGCCAATTCAAGATTTTTAGGCCCAAAGATTTTTGTGAGCACAGCCACCAGCTTTCCCGACTCATGACGGAAGAGATGATCAATTAACGGCTTGACCAGATCAGGGGTTTGCGCCTGCATTACTAAATTTAATAAAGAGTTACCAGACACGCCCGCTGGATGGCCAAATGGAGAATTCTTTTTTTACATCATTACCGGCATGATTTCCCTGACTTCCACGGAACCATCCGCCGAGTCGAGCGAAGGGCACCCTCTGGAAATTTCAACGGCCTCACCGATATCGTTGGCTTTGATCAGCAGATACCCCCCCACAATGTCTTTTCCTTCGATGAAAGGTCCATCGGTGAGTTTTTTTGACGTGCCCTTGAGCACTTTACCATGCGGGTAAAGGGGTTGCCCTCCAATCAATTTTCCGTCTTTGGCTATACTGCCCATCCAGTTATTCCACTTGGTCATTTCGGCTTGCATTTGTTCGGGCGATTGGCGGGCAAATGCTTCTTCATTTTGCATGTCTCCGCGGAAAACAAACATAAATTCTTTCATGGTCTTAGTTTTAAAGCGTTAAACAATTGGTAACTACACCTCCATGACGAACGGTCCTGGCGGATATGGACAACCTGACAAGGATTTTAACCTTTGTTTAACTCAACGGTAAAGGCGGCTCCCTGGTTAGGCTTCGACTCGCACCAAACCCGACCACCCATCAATTCCACGTATTTTTTTACAATCGACAGTCCCAGACCCGTTGAATTCTCGCCGGCAGTAGGTTTGGCGCTCAGTCTTTTGAATTTCTTGAACAATTCGTGGAAGTCTTCCTCCGTTAATCCCGGTCCCTGGTCCTTCATACTGATCGATACTTTTTCGCCTGAACCCGTTACGATCACTTCGATGGTTTTGCCATTCTCAGAAAACTTGATCGCATTGGATAAAAGATTTTCAAAAATTTGAATAAGAAAAAGGGGATCTCCCTTCACCAAAACATTTTCAACTGAACTCGTGAATGAGATGTGGAGATTTTTTTTCTGCGCCTGCCCGTGAAAGGTCTTGATCACCTGTTGTATCAATGGGTTGATACGTACATCATCCATGAAAATCTTCACGCGATCATTTTCAATTGCGTCTATGTCCAAAATGTTGGTGATCATCCTGTTCAGGCGTATGGAGGCATCGGTGATATTCTGGATTATCATCTTTTGGTCTTCGGGAAGCCCCTCGTTACTTAGTAAGAATACCTGGGCAAGTCCCTGTACATGGTTGATGGGTGTGCGCATGTCGTGCGCAAGGATCTTGATCAAGTTGTTCTTTTCCTCATCCAGCGTCATCAGGTGATGATTCCTTTTTTCCAGTTGTTCATTCTTCGATTCGATACTCTTACCCTGGGCCTCAATCTTTTGTTTTTGCTCCATTCGTTTTCTGTAGAGAATGATGATGATGATCAGGAAAACAAGAATCATGGCGGCGAATACAATCAGAAAATTCCGGGCCCTGATTTGCTGCAGTATTAGCTGAGATTTCCCTAACAAGTCACGGTCCTGGATTTCTTTTTCTTTGGTCAACAGGACGACCGGGTCGTTTGACTGAATGGCGAGGCTTTCAATAAAATGGTATAACTCAATATCAATGTACCTCGCAATGATCCGTTCCAATTCCGTCTTAAAGTTTTCATCATAGTAGTATTCTTCAAAGGGGCTGGCCCAATCGCTTGAGGGTGGATATATAAAGGAATAGCCCTGGCGCTTTACCGGGAACAAGTTTTGCCGTTTTACGCCAACGGACGGATTGTCATTGAAAATCATCATGTAGACCGGCAGATCGATAAAGCCAAAGGCGCTGTCCATTTTTTCTATGGTATGAAGAATGTTTTGGCTGCTGGGTATGTATTGAATGCCAAAGGACAGGTTTGCTGCGTTTTTTAATTTCAAGAGGTCTTGCTCGTAGGTAGTCTCCCTGATGGTGACGGCGGTGAGTCTGGAGAACACGCGGCTGAATTCTTCCATACTCTGCGCAATGGGGATGTTTTTACTTGAAATCAAAACGGAAATATCGGACATGTAGGGCGGGGAAAAACCTACATATTGCTGTCTTTCCGGCGTGACTGAGAAAGCGGAAGCGCCAATGGTGGCGTCTAGCTTTTTGTCGCGGATGGTGGCATAGATATCCCCGAAATCCCTGGCCTCCTTCCACACAATCATCAGGTCAATCCGGTACATGCGTTTAAGATATTTCTTAAAACCGTTCAAGATCTCAGCTTCAATTCCCTGCATTTGGCCGGATGCATTCTTGTAAATAAAAGGTCTGGATTCATACCAATAGACGGTGATAGCGCCTTTGCCTGAACTTTTCGCTTCAGCCCATCGGTGTGAAATGGTTGAAGGCTGGCCGAACGAGTTGAAGGCGATTGCCAACGTCAGTACGACGGCGGGAAGAAAGTGCGAAGTCCAACGAGCTCTCATTGCCTCACGTGTGTGATCTGGGAAGAAAAATAATATGCATCGCCTCCATGATGACTTGCCCGACAAGAATGAAGAATAATAAAATGGATGCTGCTATCACCCTTCCAATATCTCACTTAGTTCTTGGATTTCAAATCCGTGATCTGTTCAACCAGTTGCAAACGTTTGATGATGCTGTTTGGTGGAAGGACCGTCCCGGGTGACAAAACAGCGTTGGCGCCTATCTTTGATTGATCTCCGACCAGCGCTCCGAATTTTTCAGTCCCGGTTTTGATTCGTACGCCGTTGATCATTACTTCAATTTCTTTGGTGGCCCTTTCGTTAAAATGGTTTGCGATCACGGCACCGGCCTCCATATTGATCCCCGAACCGATGATGGAATCTCCGGCAAAATTGAAATGGGCCAACGCCGAGTTCGAAAAAAGGAAGCTTGATTTAATCTCACATCCCGGGCCCAGCCTTACTCCACTGCCAAGATAAACTCCGTTCCGCAAATACGAATGAGAAGCGATAAAGCAGTCTTGTGAAATGATCAAGGGCCCTTTTAATATTACGTGCTCTTCAACGACGGCTGTTTTGTGTATGGCAACGTTTCCTTTCAAAGTGAAACCAGCAGATAGATTTTGAATTTGTTTTGTAACGATAGATTGGATGGAAAGCACGATTTTCCATGGGACCTGTCCGGAAACATCCGGAAACACCCCCGGGAACTCAAGGACAAAGTCGGAAATATTGAACATCGCTGGATTAGTTTTCATAGAGCTCAAGAGGGAGCCTGTCTGGATCTGAAAAGAAGTTTGTCGTTTTCCTAAAGGTATGATTTTTCGGAGGTCCATAACCTCCCTACGCGTCGGGATTCGACACGCAGGTGTGACCTAAAAATTCAGGGTCACACCTGCGTGCCGAAGCACTTCGGTGCTCAGGCACAAAGAACACGAAGATGGCACCAAGTATCCCGATAAGCAGGGTCTGTGTTTTTATGATAATAACCCTTCAGGTAAGTTCAGGGCTGAAGCCCATCTGAGATCGTTCACCAATAACCCCGGCCTTAAGGCCGGGGTTAAATGCAAGGTTATTAATAAGGGCTTTAGCCCTGATA
>JBGPGZ010000231.1:0-6719 GCA_041484175.1 Cyclobacteriaceae bacterium
ACACGCTTTCCAAGCGTGCTCGATCGGCCACTCTGACACCTCTCCAGTAAAAAAGCGCACAAAGAAATGGAGAATTTATTCGGCAAGCAAGAACTTGATTCTGGATTCTCGAATCTGGATTCTGGACACTTTGTCTTTCAAACGTTGAAACCAGTTTTGTTTATGGGTCACTGTCACCCCGCAGTTTCTTGCGGGGTTATTTCCCCCGCCAACGGTTTATTAATAAATTCCCTGGCCTTCTCTGACCCAAACTCACCTAACGTCAACATCAATTTCGTTACAGCGGCTTCGGTAGTCATATCGCCGCCGCTGATCACGCCAATTTCCTCAAGCGCCCTGCTGGTCTCGTACTTTCCCTGGGTCACCATCCCGCCCGGACATTGCGAAATATTTAATATGATAAGCCCGCGTTCAATCGCCTCCCTGAGCAACGAGATAAACCAGGAAGCCGAAGGGGCATTCCCTGAACCAAAGGTTTCCAGAACCAGCCCCTTGAGGCCAGGGGTTTTTAGCATCGAAGTCACCGTCGATGCGTTGATCCCCGGGAATAGCTTGAGGATAGAAATATTCGTATCAAAATGTGAACTCAAGTAAAGTTTATTGTCTTCTGCAACCGGGCGGATCGCGGAGAAATTATAGTCGATTTTCACGCCCGCTTTGGCAAGCAGCGGATAATTTTCCGATTCGAATGCGTCAAAGTGCATACTCTCCACTTTTTTCGCACGATTCCCGCGCAACAAGGCGTAGTCAAAGTACAAACACACTTCCGGAACCAGCGCCTTGCCATCCTTTTTGGCGGAAGAAATTTCCAGCGAGGTGATCAGGTTTTCACGCGCATCGGACCGCGGCTCGCTGATCGGTAATTGGGCGCCCGTGAATACTACCGGCTTGTTGAGCCCGCGGAGCATAAAGCTCAACGCAGAGGTTGTGTAAGCCATCGTATCCGTTCCGTGGAGGACAACAAAACCATCCTGTTGAGTATAGTATTCTTCGATGATCTTGCCGATCGCCTGCCAATGTGAAGGGTCCACGTTGGAGGAATCGATCGGGTGTTCAAAGGAGATCACCGTCAGGTCAAGAAAAAGACTGCGCAGCGTGGGGAGGTGTTCGAGGATCAGTGAAAAATCAAAGGGGATCAGGACACCCTGAGCATCGTAGGTCATCCCAAAGGTCCCACCGGTGTAAATGATCATCACACGGGCCCTGGCCTTTTCCGGTAGCGCGGTGTTGATGGTGATTTTTTTATAGTTCATAATCAGCTTATAAGGATTAAATTCAGTCTAACCGATCTTGTATTGAGTTCCGTAGGAACGAAGGCGGCTCTGCAACAAGTTCAATCAACTTCAAAATTCGTTATCCTCTGGTGTCAAAAACCCTCTCTGCATTCTTTGTCGTTGCTTCCTGTAATTCCTGGAGGGATATTTTTTTTATCTCGGCAATCTTCTTTGCTATCACCGGAATATAAGCCGGCTCATTTCGCTTGCCGCGATAGGGAACGGGCGCCAGATAAGGGCTGTCCGTTTCCAAAACAATTTTATCAAGAACGATTTCAGGAATTACCTTATCCAACCCTCCGTTTTTAAAGGTGGCAACTCCCCCCAGGCCAAGATAAAAACCCATCGCGATGATTTTCCTTGCCTGCTCAATCCCACTGCTAAAACAATGAAAAATGCCGGTCAACCCATCAGCTACCTGGGGCTCCAGCAATTCAATCGTTTGGTCAATCGACTCACGGCAATGGATCACGAGCGGCAACTTGTATTTTTTGGCCCACGTCACCTGAATATTAAAAGCCTCCTTTTGCTCCTCCCAAAACGTCTTATCCCAATAGAGATCCGTCCCCATCTCGCCCACGGCCGAAAATCTTCTTTTCGCCAGCCATTGTTCAACCAGATACAATTCCTTTTCAAAATCCTTTTTCACGGAACACGGATGAAGTCCCATCATGGCACCGCATTGATCAGGATAACTGCTCTCCACCCCGAGCATCGCATCGACTGAAGTCTGATCAATGTTGGGCATAAAGATTTTGCTGACATTTGCTTCCCGGCATCGCGCAAGCATCTCTTCCCGGTCGGCATCGAAGTCAGTCAGGTAAATATGAGCGTGGGTGTCGGTCCAATAATTCATCGTTCCAACCCCGCAAGAGACTGCGGGGTGACAGACCAATTAACAAAACTAAATTCACCCCCGCAAGAGACTGCGGGGTGACAAACCCAGCAGAGACTGCGGGGCGACAAACCCAGCAAGAGACTGCGGGGTGACAAACCCAGCAAGAGACTGCGCGGCGACAGTTGCCTAAAATAAATGCTTGCCAAAAATGATCACACCGATGATGAGCGACGATATCGCTGCTACCAAAACGGCGGCTGCAGAAATGTCTTTTACCTTTCCCGCCAACGCGCTTTGTTCGCGCGTGACCAAATCCGTGAAATGCTCTATTGCCGTGTTGATCAACTCCAGTGAAATGACGAGGGTACAAACGAGAATGATCACGCACCATTCCCAAGGACGAATCTTGAAATAGAATCCGAGGGATGAAGCAACCAGCGTTGCTATAAAATGAATTCGCAGATTGGCTTGACCACGCCATGCACTTGTCAGTCCATTCAGGGCAAATCCCAGGCTTTTTATCAGTTTCATCTCAGTAATTTATCAAGGGCCGTTTGTAAAAGGTGATCTCCGGAGTGATTTTCAAACCCGGTGTAATGGATGGATTCGCTGAGCGCATGATCCAGCGTAAACTTTCCCTGGCTTACGCAAAAGGCGATTTTCCTGGCCATCAGTTCCTTGCCAAGATACTCCTGTTCCGGCTGACCGGGCGTTGGAACAAAAACAGCCTTCCTCCCCAGCGCAGCCAAATCCATGATCGTGCTATACCCCGGCCTGCTGATGATCATTTCCGATTCCAAAATTACCTGATTCAATTTATCAGCAGTTAGATGCGCGACTTCTTCCAACATTCCATCATTCGTACGTTCGTTGAGTTGTGGCAGCCCCCTGACCATCAGCGCTTTTTTTCCCGACTTTTTCAGCTCATGCCGAACCAGGGTTTCAAAAATCTTCCGCTGCGGCTCCGGACCTGAAATAATTGCGAGGACCTCATATTTTGTGTTCAAGGGCTCCCTCCTGCTAAAACGAGACAAGGGGCCAATGTAGTTTATGTCAATTCCAGGGTTAGCAGACATGTCTCCTGCCAGCGAGTTGGCTCCTTCCCGGTCGGGTACCCAACAGGAGGTGAATTTTCCGATCCACCGGCGATTTACCGAATTGACCATCCGCGAAAGCAACCTCGGCGCCTTGATGTTTATCTGATGCGTGATCAAAATGGCAGGCACTTCCGCCGACCAACATCCATAGCGGTTGTCGGAAATGATTACCTCAATGGCTTCTTGCTGAACAATCTTACCGATTTCTTCGTGTTCTCTGCGGATGGCCCGCGAGAACTTCGGAATTTGCAGGGCCAGCGAAAGGGCAAACCATTTTGATGACCCATAGAATGGTCGGTATCCGGTGATCTCGTAAAAGGAAAGTGCCGGAAATTCAGATTTCAAAAGCGCAAGCGCATCTCCGCTGGAGGCCACTTTGACTTCGCATCCTCTTGTTAACAATTCACGGATAATTGGAATGCATCGCGTCGCATGCCCAAGGCCCCAGTCGAGCGGGCAAATCAAAATTTTCTTTTTTTCTATCACGCCGTGACGCTCAAAGCGAAAAAGTAAAGTTATGAATTTGGTATTGCTTTGAAGGAATACCCCCGGTTGGCAAAATGGTCAAGAAACCTGGGCAAGGCGTAGGTCATGTTTTTTTCGGCTTTCAGACTATCATGGAAAACGACGATGGAACCAGGCCGCGTTGCCCGGACCGAACCTCGCAAACACCGTTCAGGAGATAGGTTGCCCGAATAATCGTGTGAGAGAACATCCCACATAATGATCTTGTAGGCCGTTAGCGCTTTGATCTGCTCCCGTTTGATCCTTCCATACGGAGGTCGAAAAAGCGCCCTGCCCTTCCCTCCAGCCTCTCTTCCGGGCACGTCCGGCGTTCCATTAAATGATATCTCCTTTTCACAAAGCAGGATGTTTTCAACAAATTCTGCCAAGCCGTGATTCCAGCCTTTGAGATGATGGAAGGTGTGATTGCCGATGGCATGTCCGTTCTCAATGATTTTTTTAAAAATCGAAGGATGCTTGCGGACATTGTCGCCGATGCAGAAGAAAGTGGCCTTCGCCTTTACCTTTTCCAATTCCCGCAAAACAAATTCTGTTACGCCGGGAATGGGGCCGTCATCGAGGGTGAGGTAAATCTCTTTGTCGCCGGTAGGTATTCGCCAGGTCAAACCTGGATACAGCCATGGAAGAAAAAAAGGCGTACGAAATATCATTCTTTCGATTTCCAGTTACGGGGGAGCGTCTCACTCCACCCTGCACGATAACAAGGTAATGTCATCGCGATAGCTGTTGCGACCCTTGAATCCATCGAGTGCTACAATCAGGTCCTGATGAATCGTCCTCAGGTCTTTATAGTGATTGGTTTTAAAATAATCGGTCAGGTAGTCGACCCCAAACTCTTTGCCATCTTCATTAATCGTCTCGATGAGGCCGTCGGTATAGCAGAACAGGAAAAACTCATCGAGATCAGGAATAAAGCCTTCATTCAAAAACGGCAGCGGGTGCATTGCACCAAGGACCGTCGACCCCTCCTCCAGCATGCGCATGCCATTCTTTTTATTCCAAAGGAAAGGCGGGTTATGTCCGGCGTTGACGTACACCATCGATTTCAGGCTGAGGTCATAGATGGCGCCAAAGAAGGTGATGAACTTCTCCCCTTTCGTGCTGTCCAGCACCTGGTAATTCAATGCCTCTACGATTTCTTTCAGGTTCGGTGTTTGCCTCAGCAACGTATGAAGGGAAGCCTGGAAGTTGGACATCATCAGTGCCGCTGGAATTCCCTTCCCGCTGACATCGGCAACGCAAAGGAGAAACTGATTTTTGTTAATGGGTATGTAATCATAGTAGTCCCCCCCAACGCGGTCATGCGGCAAGTAGCTGGCTTCGAGCTTAAGCCGGTCTGTGTTGGGCAATTTATCCGGAAAAAGGAATTGCTGAACATCGCTCGCGATTTCCAATTCCTTTCGAAATGCCTCCTGCTCCAATTGTCTCCTTGCCAGCTTCTTATTCTCGATGGCAACGATGATGATGTTGCTCAACGCCTGGATAAATTTGATATTCTCTCCACCGTCGTGCGAAGCCAGGTGAACATCGAGCCCCCCGACAAAAACCAGGGCAATCGTTTCACCTTTATGCGCGATCGGGATGACCAAATCAAATTCATCAAAGTCGCAATTGTCAAACTCCTCCATGCGGTGAATATTCTTCACCATTTTCACCCGTTCGTCAAGCCTTACCTTGGAATAATTTTTTGTTGCTCCAAAACTCACTTTGCAACTCCAGACTTCGTCATAAACAAAGAGCGTCAGTTTTTTGATGTTCAGGTTCGACCGAAGGGTGAAATTGAAAATTTTATAGAGCGAATCTTCGGGCACATTGCTGTTAATCGCTTGCGTGATTTCCAGCAATGCATTGAGCTCCAGTTCTTTCTTCTCGATTTGTTTCTTGAGCAACAATTCGTCCATGGGGTAAAAGTACGTAAAGTGTTGAAGTGTTTAAGTGTTAAAGTTTTTAGGTATTAAAGTAAAGTAGGAAAGCCAGAAATTAACAAAACATTAACATAACAGTGTATTTGGCGGGTTACCCCGCAAGAAACTGCGGGGTGAATGCAACACTTAAACACTTTAACACTCTGGCACTTTAGCACTTAAGCACTTAAGGTCCCCCCTTTCTCCCCTTCCACTCATAGCCGACAAAATGGGAAGCCAATCCCATTAAAATAACATAAAACGGGTAGCAGCATTGCAAGACAAGAAAATGAAACGTTCTCCATCTCAGGTTCAGGAATAATCCGAGCTGGAAAAGGAAGATCGCTTCCAAAACTAATTTGGTTCCTGTCAGGGTCAATGCAAGCCGCAGATCAATCTTGTGAAGAACAGTGAAAATCAGCAGGGCGGGAAATGTGATTTGGAAAAGCAAAATAAAAACGGCTAGTAGTCTGGCAGTCAGGGATGGATTGTGTTTCCATTTTCCGGCCCATCGCAACCGCTGATCGATAAATTCACGCAATGAATTTTGCGGTCGGGTTGAAACGACCGCGCCGGGCGACGAAAGAAAATAGATACTCCCTGGAAATCGTCGATGGATTTTGTGCATGAGAAACTCGTCGTCACCCGAAGGCACCTCAAAATTTCCCTCGTAGCCTCTCACGCTTATAAAGGCGGATTTCAAAAAAGCCAGGTTGGCACCATTGCACATGGTTGGAAGTCCTATACTGAGTGTGGCAGCACTAGTTCCGATCAAGCTGCTCGATTCTATGGCCTGAAGTCTTGAAAAGAACCGGTCTTCCCCTTCAATCCGCACCCCGCCGCTAACCATTTTCACCTGATCGGAATGAAAAAAATCGTTGATTAACAGAAGCCAATGGATTGGCAGCCTGCAGTCAGCATCGGTGGTTACGATAATTTCACCCCTGGCATGTTCGATTGCGTGCGTAATCGCCTTTTTTTTACCTGCGGTTCCTGTTGGCAAGGAAAGCATCCGGAAGTTGGGGAGTCCGGATATGGTTTTTGCAGCGACTTCCGCCGACGCATCCGTCGAGTGGTCATC
>JBGPGZ010000232.1:0-6699 GCA_041484175.1 Cyclobacteriaceae bacterium
AAAGCAGTAGGCAGTAGGCAAGGAGTAATAGGAAAGAAGTGGTAGGCAACAACAGGCCATTAATTTTGCTTCCGAAATTCCAAATCGCATCTAACTTTGCAAGATAATATACCCGTAGAATGGTTTATCCTATCATCATGTATGGCAATCCTGTATTAAGGAAGAAAGCGCAGGAGATTGAAAAGGGTTCGGACATCCAGCAAATGGTTCAGGATATGTTTGAGACGATGCACGCAGCGCATGGCATTGGTCTGGCGGCCCCTCAAATTGGCAAAAGCATCAGACTGTTTGTTGTGGATGGCACTACGCTGGAAGATGAACCTGAAATGGAAGGATTCAAGAAAATATTCATCAATGCGGAGATGCTTGATCAGCAAGGGGTGGATTGGGAGTTTGAGGAGGGTTGTTTGAGCATCCCTACCATCCGGGAGGAAATATCGCGCAAAGAAAAGATCCGGATCCGCTATCTCGACGAAAACTGGAATACCGTTGAGGAAGAGTACATTGGAATGAAAGCTCGCATTATCCAGCATGAATATGATCACATTGAAGGCAAGCTCTTTGTTGATTATCTCACGCCGCTGAAGAAACGATTGCTCAAACGGAAATTGAATAATATCAGCAAGGGGGACGTGGAGACTGAATACAGGATATTGGCGCCTCTCAAGAAATAGATGATGTTGCCGCCGATAATATCCCGCCTGCCCGAAGTTGGAACGTCCATCTTTACCGTGATGTCGCGCATGGCCCTGGAGCAGGGAGCGATCAATCTATCACAAGGCTATCCCGACTTTAACGTTTCGGAAAAACTGATCGGGCTGATCAATCGCAATATGGAGGAGGGGCATAACCAGTATGCTCCCATGCCCGGGACGCCGTCCTTGCGGAGCACCATTAGCAGCGTAGTTGAAGAGACCTATCAACGGAAAACAGACCCTGAGACGGAAGTCACCGTCACGGCAGGAGGAACCGAGGCGATCTTTTCTACTATTGCGGCCCTGGTCAGGCAGGGTGACGAAGTCATTCTTTTTGATCCTGCCTACGATTCATATGATCCCTCCGTCCGTCTCAATGGAGGAATTCCGGTTCACATCAACCTACGACCTCCTTCCTTTGCCATCGATTGGGATCAGGTCAAAAGCAACATCACATCGCGAACCAGGATCATCATGATCAATACACCGCATAACCCCAGTGGGGCGGTATTAAGCGAAAATGATCTAAAGATATTGGAAGAAATTGCGCTTAGGCATGGGATCGTGGTGCTAAGTGATGAAGTATATGAACGAATCATTTTTGACGATATCGCGCATCAAAGCGTTTTGAAGTTCCCTGGACTGGCCTCGCAAAGCGTGGCGGTATTTTCTTTCGGGAAAACCTTCCATGCCACCGGTTGGAAAGTGGGTTACGCTGTGGCACCGGAACCATTAACTAAAGAAATCCGGAAAACGCATCAGTTCATCACTTTTAGCGTAAACACACCTGTCCAACTTGCCCTGGCTGAATACATGGGGGATCCTGAGAATTACCTGCACCTCGGAAAGTTTTACCAGCAAAAGCGCAATTTCTTCCTGGAACAGGTCAAAGGTTCATCTTTTGAACCGCTGCCCTGTCACGGAAGCTATTTTCAGCTTCTCGCATACAAAAACATTTCAAGCAAGCCGGATCGCGAAGTTGCTGAATGGCTGACCAAGGAGCACAAACTGGCCTCGATCCCGGTTTCCGTGTTTTATAAGGATAACACGGATGATCACCTGCTTCGTTTTTGTTTTGCCAAGGGGGAGGACACGCTTCAAAAAGCTTGCAAAATACTACACAAACTTTGAATGGAAATTGTTAAAGAAGTGTACAATTATTGAACTTTGATCAGTCATGCAGGACTTAAGAATAACCATCATTCAGTCGGACGTTCACTGGGAGGATATTGGCGCAAACCTTGCCATGTTTGAAGAGAAAATCTGGCGCATCGGGGAGCCGACCGATGTGATTATTCTCCCTGAAATGTTTACGACGGGTTTTACGATGAATGCATCTAAACTGGCGGAGATGATGAACATGCGCACATTCAAATGGATGAAGCAGATGGCCGACCAGACAGGGGCTCTTGTGTTGGGAAGTTTTATTGCCCATGTTCACGACCGTTTTTACAACCGGCTTCTCTGGATGGAGCCGGGTGGAAATTTTAAAACCTACGATAAACACCACTTGTTTCGAATGGCCGAGGAGCACCAGGTTTATACGCCCGGGGAGAGCCTGTTGATCGGTCATTGGAAAGGTTGGAATATCTGTCCCTTGATTTGCTATGATCTTCGCTTTCCTGTTTGGAGCCGCAATCGATGGAACCATTCGCTGAAAAAGACATCGTACGATTTGATGGTTTACGTCGCGAACTGGCCCAAGGTGCGGATTAGTGCCTGGGAAACTTTGCTGAAGGCCCGTGCGATAGAAAATCTGAGCTATGTCGTGGGGGTTAACCGCGTTGGAAGCGATGGCAATAGCGTCGAGTACAGTGGTCAGTCGTCCATCATGAACCCCAAGGGAGAAAGTATTTTTTCTGTAGAGGAGATTGAAGCCATCCGCACGACAACGGTAAGTGCGAACTCCCTGCAAGCCTACCGCGATAAGTTTCCGGCTTTTATGGATGCCGATGATTTTTCAATTGAATTTGAACACGTACCGGAACAAGATCATTGAGCGAATTCTTTGATCAAGGTCTTGATTTTCTCTGGCTGGCTCTCTTTGTGAATTCCCTCTTCATATCCTCGTACCAGCTCTTCCATCGTTTTGTGATCTCCGCAAAGGACTACGACGGCGGCATGTTCCGGACGCTTCAACAGGTAGTTCAAGACCCTGGCTGCGCAGCCCGGTGACAGTGCAGGATTATGCGCAATAACGAGAAGAAAAACCATATCAGACTGGTCAATCAATTTTAACACCAAATCGACCACGACGGCCTCTGACTGGCTGTCCAGATCGGTTCCAACAATATCGTTTGACAAAGAAGACGCATAGTGAACAAAAGGTTTGTCATAGTCACTTTCCTGCCAATCGCCAATTTCAACTTGAAGAAATAATCTCATTTCGACATAATTTGACTTTCAAATCCCAAATCTTCAAAATTTCGAATCATAAGTCTACTTTTGCACCTTCTAAGAAGCCTAAACCACTATTTTTTCATGCAATCCAGGAAAATAACGAGGGCGCTCATTTCGGTCTTTTATAAGGATCATCTTCAACCAATCATTAAAACCCTTGCCGACCAAGGGGTTGAATTTGTCTCTACCGGTGGAACGCAGGAATTTATCGAAAAATCAGGCTATCCGGTAATACCTGTGGAGCACCTGACGGGCTATCCATCCATCTTTGGAGGCCGGGTAAAGACGCTGCATCCTGCGGTATTTGGAGGAATCCTTTTTCGCAGGGATGATCCGGACGATCTGCAACAAGCAAAACAATTCAATATTGGCCCCATTGACCTTGTCATCGTCGACTTGTATCCATTTGAAGAAACCCTGGCGGGGGGCGGCGATGAAAAAGAGGTGATCGAGAAAATCGACGTCGGCGGGATCTCGATGATCCGGGGTGCAGCGAAGAACTTTAACGATGTGCTGACGGTTTCGTCGCGTGCTCAGTATCAGGAGGTACTCGAACTTCTTCAACAGAATGGCGGGGTAACCGGGCTCGCCGACCGTAAGCGTTTTGCCGCGTTGGCGTTTGAAGTAACATCCCACTATGATGCGGCCATTTTCAATTACCTGAACAAGGAGCAACACATCCTGAGTTTTAAGGCCAGCGTACGGAACGGCAAGGTTCTTCGCTACGGTGAGAACCCTCACCAGCAAGGAATTTTCTTTGGCGCACTGGAAGCGCTTTTTGATCAACTCAACGGGAAGGAGCTCTCCTACAATAATCTCGTCGATGTTGATGCGGCTGTGAGCCTGGTTGCCGAATTCAAAGAAGAAACATCCTTTGTCATTGTCAAGCATACCAATGCCTGCGGGGTCGCCTTGGGTTCTACGGTAAGGGAGGCCTATCTTCGGGCGTTTCAGGCTGACACCATTTCGGCGTTTGGAGGAGTACTTGTAACGAATAAGACAGTAGACCTGGCTGCCGCGGAAGAGATCAACCAATTATTTTTCGAGATCCTCATAGCCCCGGGTTATTCAAAAGATGGATTGGATCTGCTGATATCAAGAAAGAACAGGATTATCCTGAAGCAAAAGCAACAATTGAATGCGAGGAAACAATTCAAGAGTCTTTTGAATGGTGTCATTGAGCAGGATACTGATTCTAAGACCGACACCGCCGGGGGCTTAACGATCGTTACAAAGCGGCCGCCTTCGGAGGCAGAAATACGGGCGTTGCTTTTTGCGAGCAAAATCGCCAAGCACACCAAATCGAACACAATTGTCCTTGCAATGGAGGGTCAGCTGTTGGGGAGTGGAGTTGGTCAAACGAGCCGTGTTGATGCGCTCAAACAAGCGATCGCAAAGGCAGGAAGCTTTGGATTTGATCTCAAAGCTGCCGTAATGGCTTCGGATGCCTTTTTCCCTTTTCCCGATTGCGTGGAGATTGCCCATGAGCATGGTATTCGCGCTGTGATCCAGCCGGGCGGATCTATCAAGGATCAGGCCTCGATCGACTTTTGTGACAAACATGACATGGCGATGGTATTCACCGGTTTGAGACATTTTAAGCATTGATGTGATTGTCGTCCTCCGCTTCGCTCCCACTTATAGTTGAGAACGGAGAGCGATGAGGTGATGTAAGTATTTAACCCCGAAAGGCTAAAAAATCACAGGATTATTTCTGTAATTTCGAGATTGATTAGATTTCATCTTAGAGGAGGACTAAACTGAATGGGACTTTTTGATTTCTTCACCAACGACATTGCGATAGACCTGGGCACAGCTAATACGCTGATCATAAGTAAAGACAAAGTGGTAGTCGACGAACCGTCGATAATCGCGCTCGATAAGACAACCGGCAAAGTGCTTGCTATTGGCCGCGAGGCAATGCAAATGCATGAAAAGACGCATGACAACATAAAGACGATCAGGCCGCTCAAGGAAGGTGTTATTGCCGATTTTCACGCCGCGGAAATGATGATCCGGGGTTTGATTAAAATGATAGATACGGGCAAAAGGCTTTTCCCACCATCCCTGCGCATGGTAATTTGCATACCCTCTGCCATCACCGAGGTGGAAAAGCGCGCCGTGCGGGACTCTGCCGAACATGCCAACGCCAAGGAGGTTTACATGATCCACGAGCCAATAGCGGCGGCGATTGGCATTGGAATTGACATTGAGCAGCCAATCGGGAATATGATCGTCGATATCGGCGGTGGTACTACCGATATCGCAGTGATCGCCTTATCTGGAATTGTTTGCGATCAGTCGATCCGGATCGCCGGGGACACCTTTAATAGAGACATTTTGGATTATATGCGCAGGCAGCATAATCTGCTGATCGGAGAGCGCACTGCCGAGCGCGTAAAGATTGAGGTAGGTTCCGCCCTCACTGAACTGGACGACGGCCCTGATGATTATGAAATTCGCGGCCGCGATTTGATGACCGGCATCCCCAAGACCATCAAGATCTCGTACTCCGAGGTGGCTTTCGCGCTTGATAAGTCGATATCCAAGCTGGAGGAGGCCGTCTTGAAAGCGCTTGAGTTGTCCCCCCCGGAGCTTTCGGCCGACATTTACGAGCGCGGTATTTACCTTACCGGCGGCGGGGCGTTGTTGCGTGGTCTGGATAAGCGCCTTTCGCTAAAGACCAAACTTCCTATCCACGTTGCGGATGATCCGTTGCGCGCAGTTGTTCGGGGCACCGGGGTAGCACTCAAAAACCTGAATCACTACCGGAAGGTGTTGATGACTTGATTGAAGGAAGGATGAATGGAACGGCTTCTTAATTTTGTTTACCAATACCGGGCATTCTTCACGTTCCTTGTCCTGCAGTTTTTTTGCGCCTGGCTGATTGTCAAAAACAACCAATACCAAAGCACAAAATTTTTTAATTCATCCAACCGGCTTGCCGCCAGCATCATGAGTTTCTCCAATGGTGTGCGGGAGTATTTTTCACTTCGACAGATCAATACCGAGCTGGCAGATGAAAACGCGGCGCTTCGGAAGAAACTGGAGCAGCGAAATCAAAGTTTGTATTCACTGGATGTCCGTGAGATCACAGACCCTGCGATCATTAATCGTTTTGATTATGTCAGTGCAAAAATCGTGAATAACTCCACCGGTCTGTTCAAGAATTTCATTACAATCGACAAGGGAATAGATGCCGGAATTGAGCCGGGCATGGCGGTTATCAGCGGAAAAGGTGCCGTTGGTAAAGTAAAATCGGTGTCCGGTCACTATGCCGTACTGATTTCGCTGTTAAACATCGACGAGCAAGTTTCCAGCCTTATTAAGAATTCCGGATACTTTGGCACAGCACAATGGGATGGTGTTGATCCAAGGATGATCAAGTTGCGGTATATCCCGCGACATGTAAAGCTGCAGGTAAATGATACCGTAGTGACATCTGGCTACAACACGATTTTTCCGGAGGGGATTTTGATCGGCGTCATTAAGGAAGTCAATCTGAAAGAGGAAGATTTGTTTTATGATATCCGGGTTGAGTTAGCGCAAGACTTTGGGAAGCTTGCCTTTGTTGCCGTTGTCAAAAGTAACCTTAAGCAAGAAA
>JBGPGZ010000233.1:0-6659 GCA_041484175.1 Cyclobacteriaceae bacterium
GGCATTGTAGAGGTCGTGGGTTCGACTCCCATTGTCTCCACTGAATTGGTCCGCCGTAAGTGCGGACATTTCTATTTATAAAGAACATATAAAAGGCCCCTGAACAATCCTCAGGGGCTTTAACCCGTTCTCAAAAATTATTGTACTCGCGTAAACTTTAATTTCCAATTCCCTTCAACGCCTCCTACCCTTCCGCCTTTGTAACCGGCACCGCTAAATTGACGGATTCAGAGTTTATTGGATCTGGTTCTTTTCAATAAATTCCCTGAATGACTTGCGATAGGAGTCACTGATCGGTAAAAACGCCGAACCGATTTGCACTTTGTCTTTATGAATGGTGTCAATTGCCTGCAAGGCAATGATGTAGGAGTTATGGATGCGAATAAATTGATCGGCAGGAAGGGTTTCCTCCAAAGATTTCAGACGCTGAAGGCTCACGATTTTTTGACTCTTCGTGTAAATGGTAACGTAATCCTTCAGGCCTTCTACGTACAAAATATCGACGAGGCGGATTTTTACGAGCTTGGTCCCGTCTTTCACAAATACAAAAGGTGACGCCGGCTCTTGTGCCTGTTTTTCCCTGGCACCGGAGGCGGGCGCCGCAGTTGACCGTTCATTAGCTTTGTCCACGGCGCGAAGAAACCGTTCCAGGGTGATTGGCTTTAGCAGATAATCAACCACATCGAGTTCATAACTTTCCAATGCATATTCCGAGTAGGCCGTTGTTAGAATCACGAGCGGCTTTTTCTGTAAGGTCTTGAGCAGGGTGATGCCTGTGATTTCCGGCATTTGAATATCAAGAAATAGGAGATCAACCGTGTGACTGCGCAGGGCTTCTATTGCTTCCGAAGGGCTGGAGCATGCACCTACCAAATTCAGATAAGGCACTTTCTTTACATACTCCACAAGCAAATTGCGGGCAAGGGGCTCGTCATCGACGATAAGACAATTCAGGTTCACGACAATGAAAGGTTCAACTGAACAGAATAGCGATCTGGCTGTTCATCCACGTGCAATTGGTATTTCCCCGGGTAGCTCAGTTCCAGCCGGCGTTTTACATTTTGCAATCCGATCCCGGTCTTCTCTCCGGTTTCCCTGGTTGCGAGCGGAATCCTGCTGTTCTCAACCATATAAATACATTCCTTCCCTTGCAAGTGAATGGAGACATTGACCCAGGCCTTTGGGCTGTTATTGCTCACCCCGTGCTTGAATGCGTTCTCCAGAAAGGTAATAAAAATTAATGGGGCAATCCGAACCTCCTCAGTGTTTCCCTTAATTTCAAACTGAATGGGAATGGTATTGTTTAAACGCAACCGCTCCAGGCTGATATAATTCTGCATATACTCAATCTCTTTGCTGAGCGGTACCTGAGGATAATTGGAGTCATAGATCATATAGCGCATCATCTGCGAAAGCTTGGCGATGACTTCGGTAGTATTGGGCGATTGCGTGAAGGCGAGGTAATACAGGTTATTCAACGTATTAAAGAGAAAGTGTGGGTTGATCTGAGCTTTCAGAAAATTTAATTCAGCAGTCAACTTTTCATTTTCAACTTCCTTCTTGCGGGCCTCAAATTCAAACCAATCCTTGGCGAACCGAAGCATACCCACAAAAATTACAATGAACAAAGTCGTGGCCACTGTTTGCACGGAATAAGCAGTGCTATAGAAGTAACGTTCATGATGCGTGTACCCATCCATCAGATAGCGTTGCAAATGAATGCGCAGGAACATAATAATGATAAACGGGACGGAGAACTCCAGCAAGTAACGCCCTACTTTTTGCCTTTCCAGAAAACGGGGCAAGAAGAAAAAATAGTTCAAATAAGCGACGAGCATATGAAACGCGACCTGCACACCGGCCTGGAAAAATGCCTCGCCCAGATCAGTTTCACGTCTGCGGAAGGAGGTTATTTGATATACGAAAAAGGATAAGTAAACGCACCAGAATGAAAAGTGCAGAAGCAGAACCCGGTGGCGTTGTATGAACGGTTGCATTTGATTCGACTTCCGGAAAAGACCGGAAAGTTTGACAGTTGGTCTCTTACTCTTTTTGTTTATAGCTGATCATAACGCCGGCCCGGCTTGACCGGTCAATGGTGGTCTTATAATGCGGATGATGCTGAACATAATTCAAATATTCATCACTGGCCTGTCCATCGGTAACATTGTGCGTCGTATAACATCCTCCGGATTTCAATTTTGGATCGATGTCGATAAAATACTGTTTGTACCAATTCTTGTCCGCATCGGAGAAAACAAAATCAAACGGTCCTGACACTTGCTTCACCAGGTCATGGGCATTTCCCAAGCGCGCATCAACATAGGCCGACAGGCCGGCTTCCTCGATATTCTTTAGCGCTTCATTATGTCTTCCTTCATTGAGTTCCAGGGTCGTGACTTTGCCCCCCGTTTTGCTCATAGCCCATGCCAACCAAATCGTCGAGTGCCCGGTAGAAGTTCCTATTTCCAGGGCAGCAGTATAGCCGTGGCTGATAATAATATCGTGTAGTACTTTGCCGTCTTCGTACGGGACATTGAGATCATGCCAGGTGCCCTTATGTCCTTTCAAAAACGCTTCTACTTTTGCGTCAAGCTTTTCTGAGGGGGTCTGTGCTTCGGTATAAATGATCGAGGCAGCCAACAAGAACGGGGTGAAAAGAAAAATCCGGGTAACCTTCATATCGTATTGCTTATGGTTTGCGCTTAAGTCCTTCCTATCGTTCGTTATTTAATCAAGTTGGTTTTAAAGGTAGGCCATCTCATCCAATGGAAAGGAGTTTCTACACATTATTCGACCGCTTGCAGAATTAGATCGACTGACTGGCTGCTTTTCCTTTACCTTTCGGTTTGGTCGAATACCATACCGGGGCGTCGAAGTAAATGACCCGGCGGTCTAATAACTCCGCGGAATAACTAACAAAACCATTCATTTGCAGTTAAATCCCATTGGGAAAAGAGTTAGTGGCTATTAAGACTTTATGAAAATGAAGAAAATTTTATTGTTTGTTGCCTATACTGCCGGCAGTACCTTGTTAGTAGCTCAGAATCCGTCCGGCACGGCGGGCACTACCCCACATAAAGGCAACGGTCATATCTTTGGGATTGCAAAAGATTCCATTACTCAACTTCCCATTGAGTTTGCCAATGTCGCGTTGATTGATCTTAACAGCAACAAGCCTGTCGATGGAACTGTTTGCGATGAAAAAGGGAAATTCAGTCTTAACAAAGTGGCCATGGGCAATTATTCCGTCGTCATTTCATTCATAGGACTTCAGACAAGAACAATTCCTAATGTGATCATTTCTGATAAAAAAACGGAAATTGATCTTGGGGTTATCATTATTGCGCCCGTGGCAAAATTGTTAAAAGAAGTGGTCGTAGAAGGGCAAAAATCACTGGTGGAGGAGAAAGTCGACCGCACCGTTTACAATGCCGAAAATGACCAGACCACCAAGGGAGGCGACGCCACCGATGTATTGAAGCGGGTACCCATGTTGTCCGTGGATATGGATGGAAATCCAAGCTTGCGCGGCAGTCAGAATATTAAGGTGTTGATCAACAACAAACCCTCAACGATCACCGCAGGCAGTGTCGCCGATGCGTTAAAGCAAATTCCAGCGGATCAGATCAAGACGGTCGAGGTGATCACCTCTCCATCGGCGAAATATGATGCCGAAGGCTCTGCCGGCATCATCAACATTATCACCAAGAAAAATACACTGCAGGGCTTTTCGCTAAATGCCGATGGCAGTAGCGGGTATCGCGGCAGCAACCTGGGTCTCCACGGGGGTTATCGCAAAGGCAAAATGGGATTTTCGTTGGGTGGCTTTGGAAGGGCCGGCTACAACGTCCACGGCTCATTTGAAAACAACCAGTTGACCACCTTCACCAGCCCGCTGAACACCCTCGTCACTACACTCAACACTCAAAATGCGACGACTCACAGAAATGACCTGGGGGGCAATTACACGTTGGGCTGGGACTACGACATCGACAAAAATAATTCTCTGACCGCATCCATGAGACTGGGCGGAAGAAACAATTTTTCTTATCAGGATCACCTCCTGACCCAGACTTTCCAAAGCGACATTTTGTCGAACACCAGTACCCGTAATGTCAAGACAACGGATTTGTCGAATACATTGGATATGAACCTTAACTATACGCACACTTTCGCCAAACCCCAACGCGAATTCAGTTTGATGACTTTGTACAGCCGGAACAACCGCACCAACGATTTTGCAAGCAGCACACTGAGTGTCCAGGAAATTGACTCTGCGCGGACCAAGAATATCAATAACAGTTACAACCAGGAGATCGCCATCCAGGCAGATTATCAAACGCCGATCGGCAGCACCCAGATTCTGGAAATGGGAGGAAAAAATACGACACGCCAGGTGTCCAGCAATTACAGCTATTTTGTCGCGTCGGGAACGGATGGCGTTTACTCCCCCAACCCCAATCCTCAGCAGACGGCCAACGTGTTCAGTTACAACCAGAACATCGCCGCCGGGTATCTGGCCTACACACTCAGCTTGCCAGCCGGGTATAGTTTTAAGGCGGGATCGAGGTACGAATACACGACCATCAACGCAAACTTTAAGAACGCTGCGGCCTCGGAAGGAAATACCGACATACCTACCTATGGGGTTTTGGTACCCAGCGCCAATTTTTCAAAGAAATTGAAAAGCGGAAACGTATTGAAACTGGCCTACAACCGGCGTATTCAACGACCCTCGATCCAATTCCTCAACCCCAATCAGCAGTTTTCAAACCAGTTGAGCGTCAGCCAGGGAAACACGCATCTTGGACCCGAGTACACAAACAATTATGAGCTGGCGTACAGCATGTACATCGGAGGAAGCTCCCTCAATTTTTCTTCGTTCATGCGCAACACAAACAACTCCATTCAGAGTATCCGGGAGCCCTACAAAAATTCACAGGATACCATCCTGACCACATACAAAAACATCGGAAAAGAAGACGCTTATGGGCTCAGTGTTTTCACGGGCATCAACATTTCCAATAAATTCTCTTTGAATGGGGGCGGCGATGTCTTTTATGCAGTGCTGAAAAACAATGATCCCATTCCTCAATATACTGCGAGCAATCAGGGTTGGGTGTACAACGTGCGCATGTTTGGAAATTACACCATTGGCAATGGTTGGGGAGCTCAGTTCTTTGGATTCTACCGCGGCCGTCAGGTACAACTGCAGGGATTTCAGGGCGGTTTTGGTGTCTATAGTTTGGGTTTCCGGAAAGACTTTAACAAGAAAAAGGGAAGCATTGGATTTGGTGCCGAGAACTTTTTTGCAGGCGGCATTACTATCAGGAATAGCGTTACATCCCCTCTTGTTGACCAACATAGCCAAACGGTGCTTCACAACATGAACTTTAAGATCACTTTTAGCTACCGGATCGGCAAGATGACTTTTGACGCACTCCGCAAACGGAAAAAATCAATTTCGGATGATGACCTCAAAGAAGCCGGTGACAACAACCCGGCCAACGCGACTCAACAACAGCAACAACAAGGATCGACGCCGGGCCAAGGACAGGGAGGGCAACAAGGAGGCACTGGTGAAGGCGGGAAAGGACGCCCAACCGGGAAGCCTGCACAAGGACAGTGGCAAAAACAAAATCCGATAAAACAGGATTCACTAAAACAGGATCTTATAAGACGGGATTCAATAAAGAGGGATTCAACCATGCAAAATTGGAAGAAACCGGATTCCATAAAACAGGATTCAATCCGACAAAAGAGATCCCCCAAAAAGGAAAACAACTAGTTATAGCGCTGCGTGCTGTGATGGCGGATTCTGTGGATTCTGTGGATTTTATGATTCTGGTAGCTGGATTCTGGAAACTGGAGTAATCTGAGACCTGAGACGCGAAATTCATTTCTCCGCCAGTGCTCTCATCTTTTTTATCAGGACCGGATCAACTGTCCGCAATTTGAATTCCGAACCCTCATCCGACCCCATACCGGCAATGCGTTGATTGCGAAATGTCATGCGGCCATCGCGAAATGTAACAGCGGAAGAATGGATCTCATCCACGCCTGTTTTGGAAACGATCTCGGCAACATTGCTTTCATTGACGCCTGACCCCGGCATGATCTTGATTCTCCCTTTGGCCGCTTTCACCAGTTCTGCAATTAATGTGATGCCCTCGAAAGCTCTTGGCTGTTGGCCCGAGGTGAGAATCCGGTCAAATCCAATTTCGATGCAATCTTCCAGCGCCTCCATCGGATCGCGGGTCATATCAAATGCGCGGTGGCAAGTCACTTTCAAAGGCCTTGCTTTGTCGATCAATTCCTTGCACCTCTTTTTATCGATCGTCCCGTCGGGGTTCAGAATCCCAAAAACAAAGCCATCCACGCTCAGTTTCTGGCATTGAATGAGATCGCGTTTCATCGAATGGAATTCATCATTGGAATAGCAAAAGTCGCCCCCCCTCGGGCGAAGCATGACAAAGACATCGAGGTTCACGTTGCGCCGGACTACCTCAATGATCCCAATCGAAGGAGTGGTCCCCCCTTCCCCTGGATTATCGCAGAGCTCTATACGGTCAGCTCCGCCTTCCTGGGCTTTAAGGGCGGACTCTATATTATAGACTACTATTTCAAGGATCATCGTCTGAACCGCTGATGCAACA
>JBGPGZ010000234.1:0-6636 GCA_041484175.1 Cyclobacteriaceae bacterium
CTACTTATCCCCATGGACGACGGCCAGCAAAACCATCTCAAAGCCTATGGCATTGCCTACTTCTTCCTCAAAAAGGGAATGGACGTCGATTGGCTTCTCAATTACCGGGGCGGAAGCTTTCTGGTGGACTATTCTGCAGCGATTGAAAGCGAGTGTACGGTCCGCGGGATTTCGTTTGAAATAATGACCGCAGAAAAAACGAATTCCATCCTGCGCGAAATTTCATCTCCTTCGGTCAACATGAACCTGGTGAAGCTTGAAACGGCCCCACGCATAGCCGTGTACTCTCCCAAAAACGAACTAATTGCTGACGAAACCGATGCTGTTATCCTTGTGCTCGATTATGCCGAAATTCCATACAAGATCATCTACGACGAAGAAGTGTTGCATGACGAACTGGTAAAGTACGATTGGCTTCATCTTCACCATGAAGATTTCACCGGGCAGTTCGGGCGCTTCCTTCGCAGAGAAACGGCGGTGATCGAATCCAAGCTGCAGGAAGCTACGGCCCACCGGCTCGGGTATGCCAAGGTCTCGGCGATGAAACTTGACGTTGCCAAAAAGATCAAAGGCTTTTGCGCCGGAGGCGGATATTTGTTTGCGATGTGCTCCGCGGCGGAGACCCTTGACATCGCGCTCTCTGCCGAGGGTGTTGATATCGCCGAGAGCATATTCGACGGAGATGAGGCGGATGCCGATGCCCAGTTGAAACTGGATTTCACAAAGACGTTTGCGTTTGAGAATTTCGTCCTCGACCCCGGTGAAAGCCGGCGGTTCTCCGACATCAACACCGGCCGACCAAATTTCTGGGAAGACAGCAGAGATTTCTTTACGGTATTTGATTTTTCGGCCAAGTGGGACATCGTCCCATCGCTATTAACACAGAACCATGAGCACGTGATCCGGGAATTCACAGGACAGACTACGGCCTTTAATCCCTCCACCGTCAAGCCTTCGGCCCTGATCATGGGTGAAAACCGGAGGGGCGGCAGTGTGCGCTATATTTATGGAGAACTCGGGAAAGGTCATTGGACATTTTACGGTGGCCACGATCCGGAAGGGAACCCTGGTCGCCGCCGCGAGCCTACCAATCTCAATTTGCACCCCCACTCGCCAGGGTACCGGCTGATTCTCAACAATGTTTTGTTTCCCTCGGCCAAGAGGAAGAAACAAAAAACATAATAGCCAGCCTGCACAAACTAGCAACAAATTCAAGATTTGAATAATACCTGCATGATTTCAATCGATCGCAAGCGGATTTCTCAACGGTTTTCCAAAAACGGCTGACTCGATTTCAAAAATGTCGTCTTTTTTAGCTTCGATCTGGTCTGCAAAACTTATTACCGAAGTGCCCATGAAATGCACGTGTACATCTCCCGGCTGGCGGAAAAGGTAGTACTTAAAATGATGATGCTCCAGATTGGCAAAATTGTGAGTCATGTAGCCCTCTCCGGTCAAGAACTCTTTTTCCCATAGAACCGCTTTGTTGCGAATAATCCTGCTTCTGCCAACAATTTTTGAAGGAAGATCATCCAGTAACAGCTCCGGGCCATACGAGCAGGATCTGAGTTTGGAGTGCGCGAGGTACAAATAGTTGATGCGTTCCATTTTATGATCCGAAAACTCATTACCGAGTGCGAACCCTATTCGGTGGGGGTTGCCCCTTGCATCGTTAATATAGAGTCCTGCTAGCTCAGGCTCTTCTCCTCCATCGAGCGCATACGTTGGCAAATAAATGGGCTGCTCCGGATGGACGCTCACCAGCCCATTTCCTTTGTAAAACCATTCCGGCTGGGACGCGGGTGTGTTTCCTTTCATCTTGCCATTTTCCATTCCCATGCGGAACATTTTCATGGAGTCAGTGATGTCGATGTTTTGTGTGGGGTCCATGCTCAGGTGCATTGCATTTCGTGATGCAGCACTTCCCAAATGGGTGAGACCGGTCCCCGTGATCCATGTGTGATAGGGATCAGGATGATCCAGCGGCACCAATATTCTTTTTTCTTTTATTAACGCAGCATAGTCTTCATAGCGGTCCGAGGCTAGTTGATGCACCCTGTTTTGGATGGTCGTTTGATCCAGGGTGGCAAGAAAAAAAAGGTCGTAGGTCGATCGTATATTTTTAAGGACATTGATACGGTGACGATCGGCCAGCCCCACGCCCCGTTGATTCCTTTCCGTCAAAAACTGCACGAGTCTCATAATTTCAGCGTTGAATGCAATGCCAATTCAATTTAAGAATATGTATCTGAATAATAAATGGTCACGTTGCCGTTAACTGTGTTAACCACTTCTTTTGTTTTTTTTGATTTAGTGGCAAGTAACGATGATAGGTCGTTTACACTAAAAAGCTATCGAAATAACGAATGATCAATTAATAGTGTCCTGGCCCGAATTCAGTAATGAGCAGCCAGCGTCCAGCCACCGGAATCCAACAACAAGACAATTTCATTTGTCCTTAATATTTCCCTTTCTTTGCACCTCATTCCAAATAGAAATCAATATGAGATTATTTGTTTTTTGTCTTGCACTGTTGCTAAACACCGTGATTTATGCGCAATCCAAGAAAGAGTTGACGGCCCAGGTGAATACGCTAAAAGCCGAGGTGACCAGCCTGAATACTCAAATAGAACAGCTAAAGAAGCCCAAAGAGGTGGACCTGAATAATATTCACAAGAAGGCCAGCTATGGCATCGGCGTCCTTATTTCTTCCAATCTGAAGAAGCAAGGCAGCGATTCGCTGGACATCGAGGTTCTGACCGCAGCGATCAATGACCTGTTTCAAAATAAGCCATTGAAAATGAGTGAACAGGAATGCCTGACTGTCGTGCAGCCGTATATGCAGCAGGCCATGGAGCGGAAGAGTGCCAAGCTTAAAGAAGAAGGCCAGGCGTTTCTACTCGCCAATAAATCAAAGGAAGGGGTAAAGGTGACCGCCAGCGGATTGCAGTACAAGGTGCTTACGGCCGGGAAAGGCAAATCGCCCGGGGCCAAGGACAATGCTACGGTTCATTATACAGGAAAATTGGTCGATGGATCGGTTTTCGATAGTTCAGTGGAACGAGGTACACCGGCCACCTTCGAAGTCGGCGGCGTGATTCCCGGCTGGACAGAGGCGTTACAACTCATGAAAGAAGGTGATAAGTGGATGCTGTTCATCCCCTACGATCTGGCCTATGGCGATCGCGGTTCGCCCCCACAGATTCCCCCTTTTTCGACGCTGATCTTTGAAGTAGAGCTCATCAAGGTCAACTGAAGCGAGGTTCCAAAGGGTGTCAGTCCGGCTAGAATGCCGGCTGGTCCGTTTGCATATAATCCTCATTAAGTTATTCTGACCTTTGCGTATCTTAGTTTCCATTGAAACTAAACGACTATGAAAAAGGCAATGACCCGTAAAGAATTTGTGAAATTATCTGCTGCTGCGGCTTTGAGTCTGCCGGTAGCTGGACTGGTGGGGTGCGCTCCTAAAAATAAGAAAGAGGAAAAAGAAGCAGAATCCGCTTCATCGCCCACTTTTGCATCGCACCCCGGTTTGCAGTTGTATACGGTACGGGAACAATTTCAAAAGGATCCGGGTGGCACGCTTAAAAAGATTGCTTCGATCGGATTCAAAGAAATGGAGCTTCCCGGTCCGGCGGCGCTCTCGCATGGCCAGGAGATAAAAGATTTGGGAATGAGCATTGTGGGCACCCACATTCTTCCGGGCTATATTACCGGAAAGTGGGATTCCATCAAGAAGTATGGTCAGCCCGTACCTACTGATACGATGGATTCCATCATCGATCTCGTCGCAAAGAGCGAAGTACCGAATATGGGCATCGGCATCCTCTTCCCGGAAGACCGCGAAACCATGGACGACTATAAGCGTTTTGCAGAGAAGGCCAACAAAGTAGGTGAAAAATCAAAAGCAGCCGGGGTCCAACTATATTATCACAGCCATAGCTTTGAATTTGAGCCCATCCAGGGTACCACACCGCTGGAGGAATTGGTAAAGGGCTTTGACACCGAGTTGGTGAAGCTGGAACTCGATTTATTCTGGATCACGATCTCAGGCAATGATCCGGCTGAATGGATACACAATCTGGCCGGCCGTGTCAAGATGCTTCACTTGAAAGACCTGAAAGCGGGTACACCAAAGGACTACACTACCTTCCAGGTTCCACCGGACGCATTCCAGGCTGTTGGCGACGGAGTCGTTGACTTCAAAAAAGCATTGGAAGCAGCGCGCAAGGCTTCTGTACCTTATGCATTTGTCGAACAAGACCATTCTGCGATCGATCCTTTTGAAAGCATTGCCCGAAGTTATGCGTATTTGCAGAAATTGGCATTGTGAATAACTCGGTTGAAAAGATGTGGATTAGTTTATTCAAAATTATTTGGCACCCCCAACCCAGCCTGTTATTTTCATATCACTAAGTCGTTTTTGACGGATTGATCGGACAGCACGGGTAAACAAAAATTTAGCCCCTCCGGGGGTTAGAAATAAAAAAGCCTGTGAGGAATGGTGGGATCATGAGTAAGGCTCCTTTGGGAAAACCTGGCGTGGTTTCGGAACTGTGGATGATGATCGCAAGATCGTTGTTGCCGTTTTTGGTCTGAATTGGCACCTAGGGTTGCACGCAAACTTCGGTTGGCGTACAGCTAAGACGGGAAATAGTCAAGCAATTGATTTGTTTCCCGTTTTTTTTGCCTTTCAACGCCTTCCCCCCAAACTACCTGGGTAATTTTATATACAGTTTCAGATCAGTTTCTCCCAAATTCTGCCTGTTTGGAGCGGCATAACATTTTTACATTATTCTGGCGAATAACAAATTACAATAATGGCCTTAACATTGTCAGTATCCGCCAAAACGATCGCCCTTCGTCACCAACAAGCATGGTTCAGGCGATTTTGGAAATGGATTGTAAAAATCTGGTAAGACAAATCAGCGGTATAATACGAATGGCGTCGAGACACTTTGGAGGTGTCAGACCCCTGAGTCGCTATGAAGGCGTAAGGACACCTTCAATGTGTCAGCCGCGGTGGATGGTTTAATGACTGTGGTCCTTCTGGTAATGCTCCCTTAGAATATCTTCTGCAAAATCATTGTTCAGATCGCGGACCGTTGTATGAACATGATTGGCATTGTTTTGAATATTATCATATTCAATCAGCAACATCGGTCCTTGAATCCGGTAGTATTGTGCAACCCCCGGTTTGAGACTTCCTGCCCAGGCGAAAGACAAATTATCAATACCCGCCGTCTTGATTTTTTCCATGAACCGTTTCGAAAAGTCAAAGGCATAATTCCGTACATAGGTGTTGAGAAGCTCAAAGAAAATCTTCTTTTGACTTTCATTCAGCGATGTAAATTTAATTCCCTCGGGAGAAAGCAATTCCGCCTTCCGGTTATTGCCGGTAATAATTTCGGGAAACGCCTTCTCAGCGATCAGCGCCTGTTTTAATTGACTTTCCGTCAGGGACTGCACCAATGAAAAACCCAGGTCCGTTTCGTTCTTTAATACTTCCTTCCCTTTTTCGGGTCCGCTGAGCACGATCGCCGGGTTGGAACCAAAAAACGAAGGTGTTGAGGATACAATACTTCCCCTGGTGGAGGAAAAATTCAAGGCAACATGATGCCCCTCCATGCGCCATCCCCATTCCTTCTCGGAAGAGGGCGTGCCGAAGATAGAGAAGTGATAATTTAGCGGATCGCGATAATGATCATCGGCACCGCGATTTTCCACGATCTTCAATACGTTTTCAAGCTCTATGATCGCCGTTGCCTTTTTAAATCCTTGTTCATCCAATGACGCGCTGAGCAAGGCGGTAGCGGCGTTTTTCTGTTTTTCATTGAAATCATGAAAAGTAGGTCCCTTGCGTGTCAACGGCACAAAGTTATAGTTGAAACGCTCTGCATCGTCCAATGAAAATTGTGCCTGGCTCTTCAGTTCCGGTGACAACGTATTCAGAAACGCATTTGCCTTTTCGGCTAAGTCCTGGGAGTACAAAGGAACAGCCGATAAGAGGACCGTTGAGACGCACAACGCCTTAAAAATTTGTCTTAACTTTATCATGCTACGTAGTTACCATTTAGTTATCGATTCCGCAAGTTGATTTACGCGATTGGAGGACCGCATAATTTATCTTTGAATCCATCCGTTTCCATGTTATATTTCGTTCCACACCAAAATTATTAAGCCGTGAAAAAATATCTTCATTCATTTTACGCCCTGGTTGCAATCGCTGTAGCGCTCTTGTCATTCTCGTGTCAGAAATCAGGTTCAACGCAGGAAGCTACGGAGACTCCCGCTACTCCGAACACGCTTACGGAAGAGGAAAAAACCGCCGGCTGGGAACTGCTTTTTGACGGCAGCACCCTCAATGGATGGAAACGGTATAATCACGATACGATCGGGCCTTTGTGGAGTGTTAAAAATGGGACCATTATCTGCGACGGGTCGGGCTTCGGTGAAGGAACGGCCAATGGCGGTTCGCTGATGACCACAAAGGAATTCGGAAACTTCGAGCTCACGGCAGAATGGAAGATTTCTCCAGGTGGGAATAGCGGCATTATTTATCATACAGTGGAGGGACCACAGTACAAACACGATTACGAGACGGGCCCTGAATTCCAGGTGATCGATGACGGCGGC
>JBGPGZ010000235.1:0-6634 GCA_041484175.1 Cyclobacteriaceae bacterium
AGGAGTTCGTGGATGCGATCAAGTCCCAAGAAATGACGGAAGAAATTTAGTCGATGTTGCCAGCGAACAAGTCTGAGATGACTGCAGTTGAGCAATGAGGGGATACTTGTTCTACCCAATGGAGGGAGCTTGCCCTGGATCAATTGCGTTAACTGTTTTTCCTAGACCACTATCTATATGCGTAATTTCAATTATTCCAATAAGCTCAAGCTTAATGTGATTGCCGGTACCTATGTTGTAGTATTGGGATTCGACTTGCCTGAAGAAGACTGCCCCGGATTGCATGGATTTTCGATCCATCGGATCGACGATCAGGAAAATGAATCTTATTACCTGGAAGGTATGAAGGTTTTTGCCGAAACCGATCCAGGGATTCCGGCCGGATCCCTTTATTCAACGAAGGACCAGCCCATTCAGGGATTCCAGTGGGCCGACTACTCTGCCAAACCTGGATACAAGTATACGTACACTGTTACCGCACTGAAAGGGAGCCCGCAACACCTGGAACCTTTTGCCGAAACCAGCGTGGAGATTACCACCGAATCCCCTGAAGGAGGCAATCATGATGTCTATTTTAACAGAGGACTTGCAGCATCGCAGGAATATGTCCGAAGGTTTGGTGATAAATCACCCGATGATATACCAAATAATAAAGCATTTGAGTGGCTTTCCCGGGGTCTATATGAAGCGATGGAGGACTATGTTGCCTCTTCCGTACCCGGTAAACATTCATTGCGCATTGCAGCGTATGAGTTTAGTTATGAACCCTTTTTAAGTTTGTTAAAGACGACAATTGACGGTGGAGTGGATATCCAGATTGTATATGATAATCGATCGGATGTTCCAGGTAAAACGAATAAGGCCAAAATAAAAAAGTGTAAACTCACACCATTCTGCACGCCGAGAACAGAGGGGAAGTCATATATCTCTCACAACAAATTCATTGTTAAGCTGGAGAACGGAAATCCTATTTCAGTTTGGACCGGTGGAACGAATTTTTCGGATGGCGGAATTTTTGGACACTCCAATGTTGCACATGTGGTGGAAGACACGAAGATCGCCAAAAAGTATCTTGATTACTGGGATGAATTGGTAAAAGATCCGAAAACTCCGGACATCAAGGATGAAGTAGAGGCCCTGACTCCTTTGCCACAAATCCCGGTTCCAGTGGGAACAACAGCCATCTTTAGTCCGCGTCAAAATCTGGATGCCTTGGACATCTATGCAACATTGGGGTCAAAGGCATCCAGTGGCCTTTTCATGACGTTTGCTTTTGGTATCAACGATATATTCAAGGATGTTTACGAAAATAGCAAGGCTCCATTTCGACTGGCACTCTTGGAAAAGAAGACGCGACCTATGAAAGAAGGACCGGAAAAGAAAGCTGAAGAAAAAAAGATTCAGGATCTCAGAAACCTTCCTGAAAATGTTTTTGCCATAGGGGACTTTATTCGCACCAACGAGTTTGATGGCTGGGTAAAGGAAAGACTTTCAGGACTTAATTCAAATGTCAAGTATGTACATGATAAATTCATGCTGGTGAACCCCTTGAGCAAAGATCCGATCGTAATAACCGGATCAGCCAATTTTAGTGCCGCTTCCACCGATGAAAATGACGAGAATATGATCATCATTCGAGGGAATACAAGGGTAGCGGATATTTATCTTGGAGAGTTCATGAGACTATTCAATCATCATTCGTTCCGGGAGTCGCTTGCCTGGCGAAAACCGGGGGAGCAGCCAAAACCGCTGGATACGACTGACAAATGGTGGAAAGATAATTTTGGAAACACGGCGCGCTCTGCCCGCAGAGTTTTTTTTGTACAGGATTTGAGATAGATTCCCTGGAGACTGGTTCTACCGCAAGTTTAGCGCAGCGTAACTTGTGGTTGAAATGCATTCAGCCTTCAGCTGAACATTTTTGAAGAGTTAAAGTAACCTGAAAACTTACACCAGGATTACCACAAGCTGAAAGCTTGCAACAGAATTAGAATTAGTAATTGAACCTTACCGTTTGCTTTAAATCGCTATTTAAGCTTTTTGCGACCTGAGAATTCAGCGCGGCCGCTTCCAGCGTTTTTTTCTGATCAACCGTGTAATTGTTTTTTGGCATATCAAATTCAATGATAACCTCTGCAACACTGTGCGGGTTTTCTCTCATAATCTTGGTGGTCCTTATGATGGTTCCATCAATGGTACCGGCGAAACCGGGATTCTTTGCTGCTCCCCCCATAACAGACAGCATGCTGCTGACGAGTGAAGCGCAAAACAAGTCAGTAGGAGAAAAACTTTCACCTTTGCCGCCGTGCTCCCTGGGAACATCGGTGATCAGTTGATACCCAGACTTGCCATGCGTGGCTTGCGTGCGGAGTTCTCCAAGATAAACGGTAAGAATTGTTTCCATTGAATTGCATTTATTTACTCAAAGATAAACAGTTTGGTGCTCCTGTAAAGATAATGAATGAGGGTACGGCCCGGGTATGCAATATCATAATTATAAGAAGTGAAAGTCATCCCACCACGCATATCCATTTGAATTTCCGGTTTGGTTCACTGGTTAAAAAGAATCATTTTGATAGTACTTTTTAACCGGCCCGTTTCACCCGGATCGCGTCCCAGGCCTAAAAATGCGTCTAATTTTAGAGATCCCATTCCTGGCTTCGTCTGCCTGAATTAATGTCTGATTTCTTTAGTAAGTTTTGTCGGAGTCACTTTCACAGGCCCTTGTTCAAACCACTGAAAACAGGGATGGATAAAAAAGTATAATCTGGCAATCTTTAGGCTTATTGAATGAAAGGATACAAACTTAGCAATGCATAGCCCTATGCCATACGCAAACAATGGTTTATCATTTAGAATATCACGGAGCTATTGGGTTCTGCTGGTGATTGTTTGTCAATCTTGTTACCAGTATAATATTAGAGTTCCAACGGACGTGTCCGTTGTCCGATCCCAAACCCTGGATAGAAACTTCAAGAAGCCGGTGGTCTACAACAATTTATTTTGGGGAGTCGCCCGGAAGAAGGGGTATTCCATAAGTGCTGTAGATTGCATCCCCCCTGGGGAGGACCCTACCCCTCAATGGATTTCCTCGGTATCAATGAAAAAGACATTTGGCCAATCCATGATCACTTTATTGACCTTGGGAATCTGGAGTCCCATTAACATTAACTGGGAATGTGCTCCACCGTGTGTTAAGGAAGCAGTAATTAAACCATAATCGTCATGCCCCCCCACATCCTAAAAACAGGCGGCACAACCTGGGAGAACCGGCACCACACGTTCATCGAAAACATCGACGATCTGAGCGAGATGTGGAATTCCGATAACGATGATATTCTGCAAGGATATAATGAGATGACCGCCTCGATTCAGGCTGAGATCGGCCAGGGGATACAGCATGCCAAAACAATGCGAGCGTTAGGGGGCGGCTGGTCATGGACTCGCATCGCAACAAACGCCCGGGGTTCGATGTACAGCACAAAGTATCTGAATACCCGATTTTCAATAGCCCCTTCCCTTGTCCCTGGTTACAAAGGAGATCCCCAGGACCTGCTTTTTGTTCAGTGCGGCACATTGATTTATGAACTCAATTCCTATCTGGAACGAAAAAAACGCGCGTTGAAAACATCCGGCGCCAGTAATGGTCAAACAATGGCAGGTGCGCTTAGCACAGGGACGCACGGCTCTGCGTTTGACTTTGGTGCCATCCCGGAATTTGTCGTAGGCCTTCACATCATTACAGGTCCCGATCCGGCCCATAGCATTTGGCTTGAGCGCAAAAGTAATCCCGTAGCCTCGCGCGATTTTGCAAGTAAAATAAACGCCGTCTTTACCGGCGACGATGAGTTGTTCAATGCAGCGCTGGTAAGCTTCGGAAGTTTCGGTTTTATCCATGGCATCATGATTGAGACAGAACCGCTCTATTTATTGGAGTGCTATCGTCAGCGGGTCACCGACCTTGATGCTCTTTACAGACTGATGGAAACACTGGAATTTGGAAACAATTCGATACTTCCCTATCCGGATGAGCGACCTCATCATTTCCAGGTCACCTTAAATCCCTATGATATGGAAAACGGTGCTTATGTGACGACCATGTATAAACGGCCGTATACCACTCACTATTCACCGCAAGACTCTACTGCAAAAATTGGCATTGGGGACGATGTACCTTCATTCATCGGGAGCATCGCCGATGCGCTTCCTGGTGCAATACCCTTCATAGTTAACGGCGTGATAAAGAACCAATACCCCCTGTTCAATAAACAAATGGGCACCCGGGGAGAGGTCTTTGGAGATACAGAATTGGTCGGAAAACTGTTGAGCGCGGCCATCGGGGTGCCACTCCATGAGGTGAATCGCGTACGGAATATCTTGTTTGATCTCAATGAAAATGGCGCCGCCGGTAAATTCACAGGGGTATTCGCTTTTCGATTTGTAAACGCCTCTACCGCTACGTTGGGTTTTACCCACTTCAGCCCCAAGACATGTGTACTGGAGTTGGACGCTGTCTATTCCAATCGGATCATGCAATATTATGATGATGTTTGGACAAGGCTGGATAAGGAAAACGTGAACTATACCTTTCATTGGGGAAAAGAAAACGGACTGAATCCAGCCAGGCTTCAAAATGCTTACAAGGAACGGGTTGACCGGTGGAAAGCGGCCCGTATTAGGTTGATGGACCCTGCGACGCTTCAGGTCTTTAACAATGATTTGATCCGTGCATGGGGTCTTGTATGAATGTGCTTCACAGTGTTTGGTTATAGATGTTATTGATAATCAACCGGAGGTTGCCGAAAATCCGATGAAGAGTAGGCTGAAACCACTTTGTTATGAGCCCGCCTATCATATTCTGGACTGTCTTGGTTGTGTTCCTCACCCTGGTGATTGTTCTGGATAAGATTTACTTTATGCTCAGGGATGTCAGTACTGAATTACCCCGGCCATACAGTTTTGCCCGGACACAGCTTACCTGGTGGACGATCATTGTGCTCACATCCTTTATCAGCATTCTGCTCGTCAAGAAAGAAGTTGCAACGCTGTTGGAGTCGACGCTTATTCTTTTGGGAATGTCTTCGGGAACAACCGTGGCTGCTCGTGTGATTGATGTAGGTGACAGCGCCAACCCGAATACTGTCCGGCACCAGGACAGCAGCAAAAGTCAGGGTTTTTTGCTTGATATACTTTCCGATGAAAGTGGAGTCAGTATTCACCGTCTTCAAACGATCGTATTGACTATCACATTCGGAATATGGTTCCTGGTTCAAGTGGCGGCCAACCTGAGTGACCCCAGCGTCTCTGCCAATGGCGTTATTCCCGATATCACCACAAATAATCTGATTCTCCTTGGTCTGAGTTCGGGGACCTATGTTGGATTGAAAGTATCGGAAAACAGACCAAACCCTTCGATGCCCCCTGAGCATGTTCCGGATGAAGGCCATTTAGACCAATCGCGACCCGTTGGATAAATCTAAGTTCTTGAAAATGAAAATTGTTGAGAAGCCAAGTCCCAATTTTAATCCCGGACGCCGGGGTTATCAACCGGAGGCCATTGTAATTCATATCATGGAAGGAACCCTTCCGGGTACTGACAACTGGTTTGGCAATACGCAATCAAAAGTATCGGCGCACTATGGTATAGGGTTGGATGGGGCGGTGCATCGTTACGTTCAGGAAAAGGATACGGCATGGCATGCGGGCCGAATCGACAAGCCATCCTGGAAACTGATAAAGCGGACTTCCGGCAATTTATTAGTCAATCCCAATTACTATACGATTGGCATTGAACATGAGGGCAATGCAAATAGTGACTGGACGGACGCCATGTACCAAGGCAGTGCTGAGCTATTTGCAGCCATCTCCTCCCGGTGGAATATAAAACTCGACCGTGATCACATTGTGGGTCATCATGAGATTTACTCCGTTAAAACCTGTCCGGGTTTCAAGGTTGATATCAGCAAACTCATTGATTTGGCTGTCAATCCCACGAGCGGAACGAAAACAAGCTATCGCAAAGTAATGACGAACGGTCAGGCAATTACGACGGTATCGTTGAACATACGTTCACTGCCGGGAACATCCCTTCCTCCATTGCGTAGCGTGGCGCCCGGGGTGCTCTTGTCCTACGTAGGATATACGGATGAGGGAGAAACGGTTCATGGAAACAGTACCTGGTACCTGGACTCATCGAATCATTGGTTCTGGAGTGGAGGGGTGAAGCATTTGCAACCCTCATAAGGTATCGCATTTTCAAGACGTTATTTCATTTGGTTTCAGGTAAGTATTAAATACGTTACGATGAAAACCTTCAAGCTGCAACTCGTCGTCTTGATTTTTCAAATCATCCTGGACGGTCGAGTCTATGGTCAGATAAATGTCAAAGAGTTCAAATTGACAGACCAGGTCAACAATGACAATTCAATAGGTAACGTATATCCTAATAATAAAGCGCCGGCCGGAGCAATATTTGTCTGGATCAAGACCAATTGCGACAGTCTTGGCTATGCAAGCTTGAAACAAAAAGGGAATTTGCCTGTCCTTTATAAATGGTTTCAACGGATAGGCGGTGATTGGACGGCAAATGACGATTCCTATCCCCAGGACCTGTTTGCGAAAAGTGATACATCCT
>JBGPGZ010000236.1:0-6606 GCA_041484175.1 Cyclobacteriaceae bacterium
AACGATTCAAAATAACTACCCCTATTCCGATGGTAAATGATTTATATCACTTGTACCACTGATCTTTCTCATGGACTCAATAACCATTTCCCATACTCAATAAGTCGATCTTTTTTGTAGCTTTAAATGGATAGCAATCCTCTTGCGGGATGGATTTTTCTGATGATGACTGGAATTCAATCAGGAAAATTAATATGAGAAAAGCAGTTATAATCACCTGTTTCAATTATTTCAGTTATGAAGGAATTAAATGAAGAAGATCTTACGGAGGCCGTCCTTTCGCGCTTGCATTGCGCCGATGACCGAACCAGGACAATCCTGGAAAAGCTTATCCAACACATGCACGATTTTATCAGGGACCTGGAACCAACTGAAGAAGAATGGTTCAAAGCCATTGACTTTCTTACACGCACCGGGAAAATGTGTACGGACAAAAGGCAGGAGTTTATCCTTCTCTCGGATGTGCTCGGCGTTTCCATGCTTGTTGACGCCATCAATCATCGCTATGCCGAAGGTATTACTGAAACTACCGTCACGGGTCCTTTCCACGCGGAAGCAAACCTCATGAAAATGGGCAGCATGATTGCCTTAGGTCCGGAAGCCAAACGCGGAGGACCGACCCTTGTGCGCGGTACTATCCTCGGCCAATCGGGGAAGCCAATAGCCAACGCGCTCATCGACGTCTGGCAGTCGGATGATGTCGGATATTATGACATTCAGGATTCCAATCAACCCGATGTAAATCTGAGGGGCGTATTCAAGACGGGCGAAGATGGAAAATACTGGTTCAAGACGATTAAGCCTTCAGCATATCCGGTTCCTACGGACGGGCCCGTAGGAGAATTGCTTCGCGCAGCGGGGAGACACGCAATGCGACCGGCCCATATTCACTTTATGATCACCGCCCCGGGATACGAGCGATTAATTACGCATCTTTTTGTGGATGGCGACCAATATCTGGATTCCGATGCGGTGTTTGGCGTCAAAGAATCTTTGATCCTGGAATTTAAGCTTAATCATTCACCCACCGCCGCGAAAGAAGCAGGTTTTGATTCTCCGTTTTATGATGTGGAATACGACTTCAGGTTGAAGAAGAACCGGTGATCAGTAATCGGTATTACTGCAAAAATTAATTTGTACTCCATATTATGAATTTTATCTATCAGTCATTTCCAAATAAGATATATTTCGGCGATGGGCAATTGAAAAAATTGCCCGTCATCGTTAGCGAATTGGGGGCTACCCGTCTGTTTGTGATTTCAACCGACCGGATGAGACCCATCGTTGATAAATTATTTTAAGTCCTTTGGCCATAAGAATGTATACCGTTTTTCGAAAGTTGTACAGCATGTACCGAAAGTAGTAGTGGACGAAGCGATCGCCCTGGCAAAAGAAAATCAATCCAACCTCATCGTCGCCATCGGAGGCGGCTCTGCCATTGGGCTGGCAAAAGGCATGGCGCTGGAAACCCTCGTCCCTATTTTAGCGATACCAACAACGTATGCTGGCTCGGAAATGACCCAAGTATACGGCATCAGCTCGGGTGGTGTGAAAACCGTAGGCAGGGACCTGAGCGTATTACCTAAAACGGTGATATATGACCCAACACTCACTGCGCAAATGCCTGTTGCATTGGCGGCTACCAGCTCGATGAATGCGATGGCACATTTGATCGAAGCCCTGTATGCGCCTGATGGTAATCCGGTTACTTACGAAATTTCGTTGATGGGAGCACGATTTCTAAAAGAAGGAATGGAACAGCTAATTGCTGAGAAAGCCCTAAAAAATGCAAACTCGAAACTCCAGTTTGGTTCTTATCTCGCAGGGAAAGCTTTATGCGAAGTCACTATGTCACTCCACCACAAAGCAGCCCATGTGCTTGGGGGAAGCTTTGGAATGGAACATGGCCAGGTGCACACGGCAATGCTCCCCTATGTTTTGGAATATCAAATGTCAGGATTACCAAAAACGGTAACCAGTGATTTGCAAAAGATATTCCATGATCAGAACCCGTATCTCCGGCTAAGAACCTTGGCACAGCAAATGGGATCGGCCATCACGCTAAAGGCAATCGGTTTTCAAGAACAAACAATTCCTGAAGCAGCACGTCTTATCGTTGCCAAGCCGTTCCCTAATCCTGTAGAAATAACTGAAAAAGGAATTGAATCCTTATTGATGAGGGCTTATCATGGTGAGCTATAGAACAGCGAAGCAGTACACGATTGGGATGTTCCGTAAAACAGTCAAAGAATTCAAGATTCATAAACATATTCGTAAATCATTTTCTCTTTATTTTAACTTTAATTCTCAAGCATGGCAGCAAAAGAAAAATGGAGCAATATCAAATTCGAAACCGAGGTTCTCATCGTTGGCAGCGGTCCGGCGGGGTCTTCGATGGCGGCCCTTTTGAGTACGTACGGGATCAAGAATGTATTGGTGACAAAATTCAATTGGTTAGCCAGAACACCACGTGCCCATATCACCAATCAACGAACGATGGAAGTATTCCGGGATTTGGGGATTGAAGATGAAATTATTGCCAAAGGCACTCCCCAGGAACTGATGGGCAACAACGTCTTTTGTACGAGCATCGCCGGAGAAGAATTGGGCCGTCTCCATACCTGGGGAAACCATCCAAACCGGATGGCCGATTTTACACTCGCAAGCCCGACCAAAATGTGTGACATCCCTCAGAACCTGGTTGAACCGATCCTGGTATCAACCGCCGGAATGCGAGGTTCGCGTTTTCGGTTTGATACTGAATACCTTGAACTGGAGCAAGACGCCGAGGGTGTGACGGCGACCGTGATGGAGCATCTAAGCAAAGACAAATATCAAATACGAGCAAAGTATTTGATTGGGGCCGACGGTGGAAATAGCAAAGTGGCACAAGATATCGGTTTGCCGTTTGAAGGTACGATGGGCAAAGGAGGGAGCATTAATATTGTGTGCAACATGGATTTGTCACGTTATGTTGCGCACCGGCCCAGTGTTCTGTATTGGGTTTTGCAACCCGGTTCCGATGTCGGGGGAATTGGGATGGGGTTGGTGAGAATGGTACGCCCATGGAATGAATGGCTTATCTTATGGGGTTATGATATCAGGCAGGGGCCGCCCAAGTTAGACAATGACGAAGCTATACGGATTGTACACAACCTGGTCGGCGATCATTCGATCCCCGTAAAGATCCGTTCTACCTCCACCTGGACGGTGAATCATTGCTACGCTGTTGCAAACAGTAAGGGCCGGGTTTTTTGCGTAGGCGACGCAGTTCATCGCCACCCTCCTTCCAATGGTCTTGGATCAAACACCTCCATTCAGGATTCTTACAACCTGGCCTGGAAATTAGCACTTGTTTTAAAGGGCAAAGCACGTCCGTCTTTGTTGGACAGCTATCATGACGAGCGCACACCCATCGCAAAACAAATTGTGGACAGGGCTAACAAAAGCATTGAAGAATTTGGGCCTATTTTCGATGCGCTGGGTTTGACCAACACGGCCGATCCCGAACTTATGAAAGCCCATATGGAGGCGAGAAAGGAAAATACGGTTGCTGCTGCGATTCAAAGGGAAAAACTGCGGTTAGCTGTACTTTTCAAATCGTATGAATTCAATTGTCACGGTGTGGAGATGAATCAACGATATCTTTCAAATGCCATTATTCCGGATGGAACTCCTGAACCGGAATGGAAACGAGATAAAGAACTATACCATCAAGCCTGTTCCCGGCCCGGGGCACATTTGCCGCATGTTTGGTTGGGCAAAAATGGCCATCCGGTTTCCACGTTAGACATAACAGGTCACGGAAAATTCACGATTCTTACCGGCATCGGCGGACAAGCATGGGTGGAAGGGGCAAGGGCAGTTGCATCAGCCCTTGATATTGAAATAGACGCCTTCATGATCGGCCCCGGTTGTGATTTTACAGATCTGTTCGGAGCCTGGGCGGATGCGCGGGAAATCGAAGAGAGCGGTTGTCTATTGGTCAGACCCGATTTCCATATTGCCTGGCGTCATCCAAGAAATAATCCCGATGCCGGAAAATTGTTACTGGGGGCTTTGCGGCAAGTTTTGGGAAGAGGGTAAGAAGAGAGAAGCAAGAAGTCGTGAAGCAAGAAGTCGTGAAGTAAGGAGTAAGAAGTAAAAGTTCATTGCGAATTTTAACGCCATTTGCTCACGAACAAAGTTCCGTAGGAACGAAATATCGGTAGAAAGGATCAACCAGTTCAAGAAAGTTCCGTAGGAACGAAATATAGAATTCAACACCATTCTTTGCGGGAAAGGAGAAGGGGACAGCCTCAATCGCCCAGCCCCAAAATTCTACTCGTGCGCTCCCGCGTTTCTTCGAGCAGCGTTGGATTCTTCGATAATGATTCCCCGAACGAAGGAGCCATCTCCTTTAGTTTGCTTTGCCATGCCTCCGACTGACTTTCTTTTTTGAAACACCGGGACAGCAGACTCATCACAATGGCGGCGGCGGTTGACGCTCCCGGCGAAGCACCTAGCAGGGCCGCTACTGTGCCATCTTCAGAAACCACTACCTCCGTCCCGAATTCAAGAACACCCCCCTGCTTTTTGTCTTTCTTGATCACTTGAACACGCTGGCCCGCTACCTTCAGTTCCCAATCTTCGAGCCGGGCTGAGGGAACGTATTCCTGAAGCGCCACAAGACGGTCCTCCGGGGAGAGGCGCAATTGTTCAATCAGGTATTTTGTAAGGGACATGTTCTTAAGCCCGGCAAAAATCATCGGCATCGCATTGTCAGGACGGATCGATTTTGGCAAATCCAGCAAGGAACCGTTTTTGAGAAATTTAGTAGAAAACCCCGCGAAAGGACCAAAGAGAAGCTCTTTTTTTCCGTCGATGATACGGGTATCAATATGCGGCACCGACATGGGAGGAGCACCCACGCTAGCTTTGCCGTACACTTTGGCCCGGTGCTCATCGATCAGTTCATCATGAAGGCATTTTAGCCACAAGCCGCTTACTGGAAAACCGCCATACCCTTTTCTTTCACTGATCTCTGCTCTCTTGAGCAGGTGCAATGTTGCGCCACCAGCTCCGATGAAGACAAACTTTGTGTTCACCGAATCCTTTTGTTCACTTAGCAAGTTTCTGACTTTCACATCCCAACCTCCCCTGCCGTCCGGATCAAGATCAAGTGCCTCCACATTGAAGTGGATGGTCACGCCCGGCATCTTATTGAGGTGATTAAACAGGCCTCGTGTGAGCGCCCCGAAGTTCACGTCCGTTCCTATTTCCATTCGGGTGGCAGCTATGCGCTGGTCAAATTTGCGGTTGCGCATCACGATGGGCGCCCACTGCGCAATCTGGTCACGGTCTTCCGACAGGGACATATCTTTAAATAGGGGGCTGCCTCGAAGCGCGTTATATCGTGTTTTCAAAAAGTTTACATTTGCATCACCCCAGACAAAACTCATATGAGGTATCTGCGAGATGAACTCGGATGGGTTTGGCAAGTACTTTTGCTGCACGAGGTAAGCCCAGAATTCGCGCGATACTTCAAAGGCCTCTGCAATTTTGATGGCTTTGGTCACATCGACAGTGCCACCGGCTTGCTGAGGTGTGTAGTTGAGTTCACAAAATGCGGAATGGCCCGTGCCCGCGTTGTTCCACGAGTCGGAACTTTCTGTGCCGGCCTCTTCCAATCGCTCGAAGACCTGGATGGTGATGTTGGGGTTGAGTTCCTTGAGGATCATTCCCAGGGTTGCGCTCATGACGCCCGCCCCCATCAAAACAACATCGGTTTCCTCCACAAGCGGCTTAATGGCTTTGGTCATGACAATCAATAAAGGTTTGAATTTAACATTGGATCAGACAATTGTTGCTAACGGAATTCAGGTTTAAGAACAATACCCCTCCTATTCCAATGTTTTTTAAGGTACGACGATAATGTCATGTTGAACCTGCTGAAGTTTTTACGATCGCTCTGTGTCCATCCCGTTTCTGCGGATGCGGATACCCGCGGGTAAACCTGCTTGACCTTTAACCGCTAAATTTTCTCCCTCGCCTTTGTTAGAATGTACTTCTTGATATTTTCCGCATCGGTCTCACTAAGGCGATCACCGAAATTGGGCATTCCCAGCGGAAGCAACAGGCCTTTGCGCACGATGGCCTGAAAGTTTTGATAAATTCCCTCGGAAGAGTAACCAAGGTCTGGAAGATTGCCTCCGCCCGAACCGATAGAAGGGTGGCAAAGCGCGCAGTAAGTAGTGAAAAGAACAGCACCGCGGGCGACCTCCTGTTGGGTTGCCACGACATCAAGATCAATCAGCTTTCGGGATTCAGGCTTGGGGAATTCGGGACCCGGTACGTTCTTTCCCAAAGCGTATGTAAAAATTGTACCCGGGTAAATGTATTCAGTGAATTTTGTTTTTTGTCCCACACCACCTCCCCATCCCGCGACAATCGTTACATACTGAATCCCATCAACCAAATAGGTCACCGGTGCAGCGATCACGCCAATGCCCAGCCGCGATTCCCATAGTTTCTTCCCATCGTTACCGTCATACGCCAGAAACCGGCCGTCGGTAGTGCCTTGAAAGACCAAGCCCGATGCGGTAGTCAATACACCAGCGTTCCAGG
>JBGPGZ010000237.1:0-6602 GCA_041484175.1 Cyclobacteriaceae bacterium
AGTAATTTGG
This sequence comes from Cyclobacteriaceae bacterium, assembly GCA_041484175.1. Lineage (GTDB taxonomy): Bacteria > Bacteroidota > Bacteroidia > Cytophagales > Cyclobacteriaceae > ELB16-189. The sequence continues at coordinate 11 of JBGPGZ010000237.1, forward strand.
GGGCCTGAGTCAGGGAGACCCGTTTGCCGTTGTTACTGCATCCACCAATGACCAATTACTAATGACTAGCTAGCTAGCGGGCGTGTGCCCACGCGTCCATTTTGCTGACCAGGGAATAGTAGTCTTCCCACGCCAGGAAGCGGGCAGCGAGGGAGGAACCTACTGCTGTGTTCATCTCGGTAAAATACTTTTCCTTTAGCTTGATCTCCCGCCTCATTACTTCCAGTAAATTGTATCCGAGCAGTTTGGCTTGCCCCGGAGTAAAATCAGTTGGCACAACCGCGTAAGTCCCGATCAGGCCATAGTCATTTCCGAGCAGGTCGTCGCATTCATGCTCATACCGGGAATAAACCTTGAAAAATGGGTCTCGCTCTGTCTTCGACAAAGACAAGGCAACCGATAAGGTCTTATTTTTTTCAGTCGATGAACTCATCGATGAATCGTTTACATAAAAGTGGAATTTTTCCAGCGGCGCTTGTTCGTAAGTCCGGGAGCTTTGCAGCAGGTCAAGAAGGACTTCCGTTTGAATAAACTGCAGGGCGATCACTCCATTGTGTGCAACGCCTATCTCTGCATAATATTTTTGCCATAAGGCAAGTTGCGCGTAACGCTGGTCGATCATTTTGCGGCCGTTGTCAAACGCCTCCTGATCGCCCGTTGATTTATCGATGATTGCCATGCCGGCGATAGCGCTATACATAAGCTGAGAAAGCTCCTGGCTTTTGTTCAGGTAATTATCATACTGACTCCAGAAGGATTTTTCGTGCCATTCGGTAAGATGGATGTTTGTTTTTGCAAGAGCGATCCGGTCCTCTCCGGATACGGCTACAACGAACGTTGCAGATTGACCAAAAGAGAGGATGGAGATATTGAGTAGTCCGATCAGGCTAAATGTCTTCATTTTTTGAAAGGATATTCCTATAAGCAAATAAGCGGATCGCTTACGCTTTACCTAATTAAAAGTTTATGCCAGTCAAATTCCTTGAAATTGCTTCCAAATTGATGATTTCTCCGAATGCGTGCTGCATGAAGTGAGTATCATTTTCCACAGGTAATGCCCTCTGGGCCGTTAAGCGCCGTGTCTGATTTTTTTGTATAATGAACCGAATTTAGACGTTTATTATGAACACGGTCGTTGTTGGTGGAAAACCCTTGTCACTCATTGATTTTGAGCGGATCGTCATCGACAAGTATGCCGTTGCGATAGACCCACACGCATTGGGGGAAGTTGAAAGAAACTTTGATTTCCTAAAATCCTATGCGGCCGACAAAGTTATCTACGGGATCAATACCGGGCTTGGCCCGATGGCCCAATACAAGATCAGCGAGGAAGATCATTATGAACTCCAGTATAACCTGGTGCGAAGTCATTGCACCGGCTCCGGAAATCCTTTTTCCGAGGAAATGTCGCGCGCTACAACATTGGCGCGCCTTCATTGCCTGATACAGGGCTATTCCGGCGTCCATCCCCAAACGCTTACCGTCTTTCTTCACTTCCTGAATCAGGGTATTACTCCCTGTATTTTTGAACGCGGTGGCGTCGGGGCCAGCGGAGATCTTGTCCAGCTCGCGCATCTTGCCTTAAACCTGCTGGGCGAAGGAGAAGTCTTTTTTGAGGGTGTCTTGCAACCGGCTCACGAGGTGATGCAAAAACTTTCCGTTCCACCGGTGCGTATCCATCTTCGCGAAGGACTTGCCCTGGTAAACGGCACTTCAGCGATGACAGGGGTGGGCTTGCTCAATATCCTTATGGCTAAGAGACTGTTGTTTTGGTCGACAACATTCTCCGCCATGACCAATGAATTGATGAAATCCTTTGATGATCACTTCTCGCGCGAACTAAATCAAACCAAACACCACACCGGTCAGCGCAAAATTGCAGAGGACATGCGCACGATCCTGACCGACAGCAAATTGGTACGCAAGCGTTCCGACCATCTATACCACCGGAAAATTGAAGAAGCTGTCTTTACCGACAAGGTCCAGGAATATTATTCTTTGCGCTGTGTGCCCCAGGTGCTGGGACCGGTGTATGAAACGATTCAGCAGGCGGAAGGGGTTTTGATCCGTGAGATCAATTCCGTCAATGATAACCCGGTGATCGACCACCGGGAAGGCAACATTTTTCACGGCGGCAATTTTCATGGTGACTACGTGGCTGCGGAAATGGACAAAGTGAAAATGGTGACCGCCAAACTTTCCATGTTGGCCGAGCGTCAATTGAATTATCTGCTCAATGACAAGTTAAATCAGAAATTACCACCGTTCATCAACCTGGGGAAGTTGGGTTTCAACTTCGGGCTGCAAGGCATGCAGTTTACAGCCACTTCCACGACGGCCGAAAACCAAACCTTGTCCTTCCCGATGTATGTTCACAGCATCTCGAGCAACAACGACAATCAGGATATTGTGAGTATGGGTTGCAATGCGGCGCTTCTAACGAGGCGTGTGATAGACAATACGCTCGATGTGCTTGCCATTCAGGCGATCGCGCTGGTGCAGGCGACTGATTTCTTAAAATGCCAATCCCGGTTATCGTCTTTCACACTCAAAATGTACGAAGAGTTGAGGGAGCTGGTTCCCGTTTTTGTTGATGATCAACCGAAGTACAAGGAATTGCAACTCGTTAGAAAATATTTATCTTCCCGTGATTCATCCTTAATCAATAAACTGTGAAATATGCATTGGTAACCGGAGGCTCTCGCGGAATCGGCAGGGCCGCTTGTTTGAAATTGGCGGAAGCGGGTTATTGGATCTTAATCAATTACAAAACCAACGAGACGGAAGCACAGAAAACGCTCGGGCTAATCAGGGCAACGGGAGGGGATGGAGAGTTGCTGAGGTTTGATGTTTCAAATAAGACAGAAGTAGATTCCATTCTAGGGGGATGGATCGGGAGCAGCGGCGATAAGGCCATTGAGGTGCTTGTCAACAACGCAGGTATCCGGCAGGATGCGCTGATGATCTGGATGAATGAAGACCAATGGAAGAATGTGCTGGGTTCCAGCCTCGATGGATTTTTCTATGTCACCAGGCTCGTGCTCACCGGGATGTTGACGAAAAGGTTTGGACGGATCGTCAATGTTGTTTCTCTTTCAGGATTAAAAGGCATGCCGGGTCAGGCTAATTACTCCGCCGCCAAGGCAGGAGTGATCGGGGCAACAAAGGCACTCGCCCAGGAGGTGGCGCGCAGGGGCGTGACTGTCAACGCCGTCGCGCCAGGCTTTATCAAAACCGATATGACCGCAGATCTGAATGAAGCGGAATTAAAAAAGATTATCCCCATGCAGCGTTTTGGCGAGGTGGAGGAAGTGGCAGACGCCATCGTTTTTCTAGCTTCTGCTAAAGCATCTTACATCACAGGTGAAGTCTTGTCCATCAATGGAGGACTTTATTCATGAGCTGATAATATCAAGCTTCCTTTCTGGTGAACTCGTTGAGGACGCGGCTAATTATTATCGGGGCTGGCACGATTTTTTTACCTTCATTAATTGGTTAAAAGCGCTGTCGGAAAGTATTATTTCGCTTATTTTTAGACTGTAATAAATGGTATGACGGATGATGGATTCTATTGATGCCGTGGATTCTGTGGATTCTCAAGTTTCAGATTTCCAGCATCAGGAAAATCAACCGAATCCATAGTATCAACAGTAGAATGATTGAGTGGAGTTGGGTTTTGTAGAAGCAAAAGTCGTTTGCAAATGAAGGTCGAATGAACCGGGTTGTTATTACAGGTTTAGGAATTTATTCTTGCATTGGAAAGAACCTTTCGCAGGTATCTGATTCGCTGCGCAGGGGCAAGTCGGGAATTATTCTGGATCAAGCCAGGAAGGAGATGGGCTACAGGTCCGGCCTTACCGGTTATGTTGAACGGCCCCAACTTAAAGGCCTCCTAGACCGGCGAGCCCGGATCATGCTGCCCGAGCAGGGGGAGTACGCTTACCTCGCCACGGTGGAAGCAATGGGCCAGGCGCAGATCACACAGGATTTTATCGATCAAGCCGAAGTGGGCATCATTTACGGAAACGATAGTTCCGCTCAACCTGTCATCGAGGCCATCGACATTATCCGCGCCAAAAAAGACACTATGTTGGTGGGATCCGGCTCGGTTTTCCAGGTGCTGAATTCAACAGTCAACATGAACCTGGCTACGATTTTCCGGCTAAAGGGAATCAATTTTAGCGTGAGCGCGGCTTGCGCCAGTGGATCTCATGCGATCGGACTTGCTACCATGTTTATACGGAGCGGCCTTCAGAATTGTATAATCTGTGGAGGTGCACAGGAGACGAATATTTACTCGATGGGAAATTTTGATGCCCTGGGTGCATTCTCCGTCCGGGAGGATAACCCCACGGCGGCGAGCCGGCCTTTTGATAAAGATCGCGATGGATTGGTACCCAGCGGCGGTGCGGCCACGGTGATCGTCGAAAGTCTGGACTCGGCCAGAAGGAGGGGAGCGAAAATTCTGGGAGAGGTGATCGGTTACGGCTTCTCTTCCAACGGCACGCACATATCCAACCCGAGCGTGGACGGACCGGCACGGTCGCTTTCCATGGCTTTAAAGGACTCGGGACTGAAAGCAACCGATGTAGACTATATCAATGCTCACGCTACTTCTACGGTGGCGGGGGATGCCAGCGAAGCCAAGGCTATTTATTCCGTTTTTAGAGAGGCTAAGCCGCTCGTTAGCTCCACCAAGTCGATGACCGGCCATGAATGCTGGATGGCAGGGGCTTCTGAGATAGTTTATTCCATGCTGATGATGGAACAATCGTTTGTGGCGGCCAATATTAATTTCGAAAACCCGGATGAGGATTCTGCCAGGCTGAACATCCCCAGCAAGATGGTAAATACAAATATTGATGTATTTTTGTCAAACTCTTTTGGGTTTGGAGGGACGAATTCTTCTCTTATTATAAAAAAAATGGAATAGCTGAGCATGAACAACGAACTTATCATAGAGAAAATCAACGGATTCTTGATCGAGGAGTTTGAAATCGACGGAGCGAAAATAACGCCGGATGCCAACTTGCGGGAGACCCTTGAACTTGACAGCCTTGATTATATCGACCTGGTAGTGGTCATCGAGAGTAATTTTGGATTTAAGGTAAAACCGGAGGACTTTGCCAACATCGTTACGTTTCAAAACTTCTATGATTATGTGATTGCCCGCAAAACCGTGGAAGTAAAGGCCTGAACATGCCTCAATGGCACGGAAAATCCAAAGGAAATAAGTTAGGATACCGCATCTTTGTTTTTGTCTGCCGTACGTTTGGCGTGTCACCGGCGTATTTTCTTCTTTACTTTGTGGCAGGCTATTATTTCATTTTTTCCTTCCGCTCATCCAAACCAATCTATCAATACTTTCGCCGGCTTGGATTCGGGCGCTTTCGTTCTTTCCTGAAAGTCTATTCGAATTACTACGTATTTGGGCAAACGCTCTTAGACAAAGTGATTGTCATGGCGGGCATTGAAAACAAGTTCACCTACCACTTTGATGGAGAGCAACACCTGAGGGCGATTGTGGCAAAGGGGCATGGTGGAATTCTACTGAGTGCACACGTCGGCAACTGGGAAGTTGCCGGGCATCTGCTCAAGCGCCTGAATACGCGCGTCAATATTGTGATGTTTGACGGTGAGCACCGGAAAATCAAAGAGTTTCTGGAGGGAGTAACCGGAGACCGGAATTTTAAGGTGATCGTGGTGAAAGAGGATCTCTCTCATGTATATTCCATTGGCGAGGCGCTTCAGAAAAATGAGCTGGTATGTTTGCACGCGGACCGGTTTCTCGAAGGCTCCAAGACCGTCACGCTTCCCTTCCTGAAGACCCCCGCCCGTTTTCCCACGGGCCCTTTTGTGTTGGCTTCCACATTCAAGGTGCCGGTCTCTATCGTCTTTGCGTTCAAGGCGTCTGCCACCCATTACCATTTGTATGGCAGCGCTCCGGTGACGTTGGAAGGAAACGCGGATCGCAGTGCATGGATGAGCGATTTAATGAATACTTTTGTACAAAGCCTGGAGCGTATGACAAAGAAATATCCGGAACAATGGTTTAATTATTATAACTTTTGGGAGGAGTTTCCGCAAAAATGATTGCTTGTGGCGAAGAAATACTGCAGTACATTCCACAGCGTCCACCGATGGTGATGGTCGACAAACTCCTGGTGGAGGATGAAAGATCGGCTGTAACGGGGTTGAACGTTGATTTTGAAAACATCTTTGTCAGGAATGGTTTTTTTACCGAGCCAGGCATTGTAGAACATATCGCCCAATCGGCCGCCCTGAAGGCTGGATACGGATTTGCGAAGGCAGGAAAAACAATCCCAATCGGTTATATTGCGGGAGTGAAAGATTTGAGTATTTCCTATTTGCCGGAAGTGAACGCCGAATTGGTTACCCGGATCGAAATCGTGAACCAGGTGATGGGCGTTACCCTCGTCCAGGGAACCGTACAATGCTCGGGAAGACCGGTAGCTTCCTGTCAGATGAGAATTTTTATCAAAGCATAAAGCCGATCCGTATGAGAAACAAATTAACCGTTTTCTTAATCGCTGCAGGAATAGCAGCGACTGGGTCGGGCCGGGCGCAGACC
>JBGPGZ010000238.1:0-6579 GCA_041484175.1 Cyclobacteriaceae bacterium
CTCCCGGTGGCTCCTTTCGTTTGGCCCCTCCATAGAAGTGGAACAGCCGGAAAAGCTGAAAGTCATGATCACAGAACGCGTGGAGGAATTGGTCGAGCACTACCTAACCCCATCACGGCTGGCCTACCCCGACGGGTCAGTGGTCGGGACGCCCGACTCCTGATCGATGGGAGGTTGAAACCCCGGATCTAAGACAAGCCCGCACCGGTAGGGCGGGGGTAAGTCAACGCGGCAGCACCTATGCGATGGAGGGCAACGCGCACACCCCAAAATCTTTGAAAAAGACTCATTTCTGCTGACATAGGGCTGTCATTATCCATTCGTTGATTAGCATAAACTTATCGTTATGCAGCCCAACGAATACCTTCCAACACTCAAAGAAGTAAAACCCATCAGTTTTCTTTTTTTCCGTACCGAGACGAAAGTAAGCGAGTTGGGAAATTATTTGCCAATCGCGAAAGCGCTTTTCCGGGAAGCCGTGGATAACGGCCTCAGCATCACCGGCCCCGTACATTGGCATTACATCGGCTTCGGGGGCGACGAGCTCAAGCCTTTCACACTTGAAATTGCCCTTCCGGTGGGAGAGATCTTACAAGACTATGATGGCAATTTCCACTTCAAACGAACAGAATTGTTTAAATGCGTCTCGCTCATTCACGAGGGAAGCTGGTCACAGATTCCGAATAGTTATGACAGGCTGATGCAGTTTATTGCAGTTAAAGAACTGATGCCGTTGGCAGTAAACCGCGAGATCCATGTCAACGCTGATTTTAACAATCCCGATGCGAACGTAACCGAAATTCAAATTGGCATTAATTAATTCAGATATGAAAAAAGGAAAGAGCATACTTTTATTGGTGGGAATCATCATCGGCATCCTGGCCATCCTGGTTGCCTATACTGCCTGAAGTGAAGGCTAATCAATTATTGAAAATGAATTCGTCCATCATTCAACCAAAGAGACTGTTATGAGAAAAGTAATCTTAGGGGTGGCTGTGAGCCTGGATGGCTTCATCGAGGGACCCCAGGGAGAATACGACTGGTGCTTTACCGATCAGGATTATGGCATGAAAGCCTTTATGAAACGCATTGACGCACTTTTTGTCGGCAGGAAGACTTTTGAAATGATCGGCGATAAAGCGTTTCGCAGAAAAAAGCACTATGTTTTTTCCAATACTTTAAAGAAGGCCCCCGGAGAGACGGAGATTATCAGCGGCGAAATTGGAGCTCAGGTAAAAAAGATCAAGGCGATGAAGGGCCAGGACATCTGGCTTTTTGGAGGAGCATCCCTTACCACCACAATGATGAATGCAGGATTCGTTGATGAACTTTCATTGGCTGTTCACCCGATTTTGCTTGGAAGCGGTAAGCCTTTATTCTCGGAATTGAAAGGCAGAATCAAGACCAGGTTAGTGGAGGCCAAGACGTATTCGACGGGATTAGTGATGCTTCATTATCTGGTTCTATGAGAAAGGTCGTTTACGGCATGGCGGTAAGCCTGGATGGCTTTATGGAAGGACCCAACGGCGAAACAGATTGGATGTCTTACAATCCCGGAGACTCCAATGAGTACATCAAGCCGTTTGATACTTTCCTGTTGGGACGGAAATCATATGAGATCATGATGAAGATGGGTGCAAGCGCGAATGCATTCCCCGGGATTGCGAGTTACGTCTTTTCCAAGTCGCTGGCGAAAGTCGCAGAGGGTTTCAACCTCATTTCCACCGATGCGGTGCCCGAGGTGCGGCGAATGAAAAATGCACCTGGAAAAGACATCGCCCTTTGTGGCGGCGCCTTGCTTGCTTCCAGTTTAATCAACGCGGGGCTTGTGGACGAAATCGTGCTCTCTATCCAATCGATCTTGCTGGGATCGGGAAAGCCCATGTTTCAGAATCTGGATAAGAGAATCAAAACAAAACTGGTCAAAATGAAAACCAACCCTGGTGGCGTAGTGTTGCACTATCAGGTGGGTGATCAGGCTTAGATTCAATGCAATGGGAAAGAAAAATGTAAAGTACGACAGTAATTCAAGTAAGAAATGAAAAAGAATGTTTTGCTTTTTGTCTTTGATGGATTTGCCGATTGGGAGGCATCCTATGCACTGGTGGGCATTAACAAAAGTGACGTCTATCAGGTCAAGACCATTGCCGTTGACCTGGCCCCGACGGAATCCATGGGAGGAATCACCGTGTTACCCGATCTTGATTTTCTTCCTGAATCTGATTTGCGGGATCTTGATCCGTCAAACACGGCCTTATTGATTTTGCCAGGAGGAGCAGCGTGGGTGGAAGGGGGGAATCAGGAAGTCGCCGATTTGGTAAGGCATTGTGTCGACCAGGGTATTCCTGTAGCGGCCATTTGCGGAGCAACCATCTTCCTGGCAAGGCTCGGACTTCTGAACGATGTGAATCACACCAGCAATGACCTTGGTTATCTCACTGCGTTGGCGCCGGGTTATTGCGGAAGCAGGTTGTATCGAAATCAACCCTCGATTCATGATCAGGGGATCATAACAGCCAGTGGAACTGGCGCCGTTGAGTTTGCCGGTAATATTTTTGAAGCACTTGATATCAGCACACACGAGGCGGTGATCGGCTGGTTTCAGTATTTTGAAAAAGCCGAGATGCGTTGAGCAAGGGAATAAATGCCAGGTGCATGCTGGCAATCGGTGGACCCCCCGGCCACCTCAACGCCCTGGGGTGTTGGCAGGTACTCATTCATGGCGCCAAGGACAACCACCTTATTATCAATCGATTAAAAAATAGTTCCTTGCTCTTGGCCCTCCATTCCTGCGGATGAATAGGCGACTAGAATCAGGTAATTAACTGATTAGCGTCATATTGATTCTCGACCCAATCCAGAATCTTTGATTATTGAATTTGCCTACCTTCTAATCAATCCGATCAGCGATGAAAATGAAACATCATCCCAGCAAATCTGCATTGGGTATACTCCTGATTATTTCTCTCGGTTTTAATGTTCATTTTGCCGCTGGACAAAAAGCACAGAGGTGGGAAGCTCCGGCATCAGCAAATGAATTGAAGAATCCTTTTAAGGGTGATGCAGCTTCCGTTGTGGAAGGAAAGAAAATATTTGTGGCCACCTGTGCAGTGTGCCATGGTGAGACAGGCAAGGGGAACGGTGCGGCGAGTGTAGCGCTCATGCCCCATCCCGCTAATTTTCTTTCGATTGAAATCGAAAATGAAAGTGATGGTTCGATTTTTTGGAAACTTACGGAAGGCAAACCTCCCATGGCGTCCTACAAGACATTGCTGACAGACGATCAACGCTGGAAGCTGGTTACTTTTATCAGAAACCTGGAAGAAAAAGACAAATCCCATGAAAAGAAACATTAAACTTCTCGCATCCGTTGCCTGCATCCTGATATGCTCAGGAATGGCAACGAAGAAAGCAAATGCCCAGAATTTTTTTCAAGGGCAGACGAAACTGACCATCGTCGGTAACGCACAGGTGGACTATATCGGCGACCGATCCCAGTCGCAATTCGGGAACCTGGCCTTCAAGCCCATTTTCCTTGTAAACCTTTCAGACAAGCTTTTTCTTGAGTCGGAGTTGGAGGTTGCAACGGGTGCAGAAGGTGTGGAAGTGGTATTGGAATATGTCAACATGGTCTATTTTGCCAATCGTTATTTAACGCTTCATGCAGGCCGGTTTCTGCCTAAATTTGGCGCCTACCGGGGCCGTTTTGGTGAAGCCTATCTTCAACGATTTGCCAATTCGCCAGTGGGTTTCGGTGATGGCGGTATCGGGTCGATGATCGAAACTGGATTGGGGTTGCAGGGAGGTGCGCAGGTAGGCAACGCCAAAATAAACTATGATTTTTACGTCACCAATGGCCCGCAATTGTTAACAGGCTCTCCTGAAGAGGCCGGTCAGTTCGAGTACGAGGCGTATGCCAGCAATAATAAGAAGAAGTCCGTCGGCGGGCGATTTGGTTTCCTTCCTTTCTCAAATTCAAGTCTTGAGCTTGGATATTCCTTTCAATACAAGGGGCGCACGGGGGATGAATTAACTGCCTATGAGAAGACACCCTTCACAGCCCAGGCTTTTGATCTGAATTATTACAAGACACTGGAGGCGATTAAGAGCCAAATCAGGGTTATCGGCGAGTACAAAATGCTCAACGTAGGCCGGCAAGCTTATGATGATGGCACGGGGACGGCTTTTACATTTGACAACAAAAGTACCGCTTACTACATTCAGGGATCCATACGTCCGGCGGAGGTAACCAGTGAATTTCTTCGCTATCTCGAATTCGCAGTGCGCTATTCTGAATTCAATACCCCGCAAGGCGCTCTTTGGTTCGCCGATGGTAAGCACGTGAGAACGCAAACCGCAATTGGAATCAATTACTGGTATCGCTGGAACGGGGTCTTAAAAATGAGTTATCAAAAACAGGATGGCGTGGAAGGTTTTTACGCACAATTGGTTTACGGTTTCTAGAATCCTTTAACATTGAATGACCATGAAAAAATCAAAAATCATTTTTGCCACCTATATTTCTTGTGTACTCGCTGCGATGTATTTGTATGGATGTAAACCCACCCAGGCAATTACTGACAAAAGTGGTGCAACCCTGTGGAGTGAAAATTGCCAACGCTGCCACAATCTCCCGCCGCCTACCATGTACAATGATGACCAGTGGAAGACCATTCTAACGCACATGCAGGTACGCGCAAATATCACAAGGGAGGAAGCAACAAAAATTACGGAGTTCCTTCAGAACGGCAATTGATAAACGATATTGGGAAACGTAATAGCGGCCTTTTCAACCACCATGAAATTTGCGCGTTTTGTCTGCTGCCTGGTCGCCGTGCTAATCACGGCTTCGTGCGGAACCAGGGAGACATCTGAAGGTACGGCAGCGCCGAAGGAGGTCTCTCTGCAGGTTGCCATCGAGCGGACATTTAAGGGAGCCGTTCCCTTTGATGAGTATGTCGATTCCCTTCTATTCTTTTTGTATGCCGTTCATAAAATAGCACCCAACAAGATCCTTTTGGGCCAGTCCACCTGTGTAGACGATGTAATCAGTACAAAGAACCCGTTTGCGGACCATGATATAAAAGGTCCGATTAATTTTGGGGGTTTGGCAGGTTTGCCCTTTGCAGGCGTAACCGGGTTCAATGCGTTTGCCCACCATGTGCCCGACAGTGGTGCTGCGCTGCTGTTCATAGGTCCTCACATCGGTTATTCTCAGACGGAGGGTTGGGGCAAAATACAGCGGGAGGGCCAATTGGAAACTTCCGCGTGCTGCGGCGCGTTGGTGGGTGCGCTTCACAAACTTCATACGCCCGGTTTGATTTTGAAAAAAGAGCCGGACGACATCGACTACCAGGAACAGGTGATCGAACAGTTGGCGTTACGGCATAAGGACGAAATTCTAGCTTCCAGGGAACCGTTAATTACGTTTACAAAGTTGATTTATAAAGAGGCAGAACGGCGTGTCCACAATACGCCCCTGCCCGGACTTAAATTCAGGCACCTGATTCTTATTGTTGGCGTTATTATCAATACGGACCACAACTATCCTGACTACATTTGGGTCGATCATATGACCATTTATGATGTGGATAAAGGGAAACCCCTTCAGATTATGGAAGAATAGCAGTGCATCATGACGGGTAACTGGACTGGTTTTTTCAAAATACTGTTGGTACCGGGCATTCTTGCCGCCTGCACTCCGGGCGCTGACAATCATGCCCCGGATAGAAATTTTTATTTTGAGGTCGTCACGCATAAACATGACGATTTTTCAATCCACCTTTCTGACTATATAAAAAATCACATTCCCCAAAATAAGTATACGATTACAAATCAGTCAGGTCTTCAGTGGCCCTTTTACAAAGAGTTAAAGCCTGACGAGGATATTCCACGTGATAGTCTTATGCCTCCGCACTGGTTTATACACAGGATGATTCCCAAAAACCCGGATCAACCAATGAAAATCGATGAATATTTGGTGCATATCGATCTTGTCCCTCAGCCGGATACCATTCCGAATTACAGCGTTGAAATTTTCAAAATGGATTCCACCGGGTTAGCCCTTTCCGCCAGCACGGGCATTCATTATATTGACTCTACCGAATTTTCTTCCCCTGAGACGCTGGCCGACTTTTATTTAAAGTCAATAATCCGGTATTCTTTTAAATAAACCCGGGTAAAAATTTACAATTCAACCTTTTTTTGATTGCTTGAAGGCTGGTACAACGGTGCTTTTCCCGGCCTGTCACCTAATTGCCGGAGCTCAGTCGGCCTCCGTTGAATTTATTCCCCACCTTCTGCAATACAAATGACAAGGCAGTAGTTCGGTCGTCTCAAGGCCTGGCATGTTTTTTACGGTTAAGTAAGTTGATCCAATAAAAAGAGTCTTGATTTTATCATTGATAAGAGTCGGTGAGAATTTAAAGACTTGTTTTCAAAGCCTTTCAGTCTATGAACAAATATTGAATTGAATGAAACCTATTCATAACCAATTAGTTAGGAACCAGACATTACTAAGAGATGATATAAGTCATACTCCACCCTTACATGCATCATATGGGCCCTGAGCAATGGGCA
>JBGPGZ010000239.1:0-6578 GCA_041484175.1 Cyclobacteriaceae bacterium
CCTCCTGATAAGACGCTGGAATTTGCCGAAGGCTGGATAAGAATATCTTCTGAGAGACAAATACAAACCTTGCCAGATAAGCGATCACCAAAATCAAGGAGGAACCGTAAATAAAATTGAGTGAGGGCGTATTAAAGAACCTAATCAATGCAATCCCGATCACGGTAGAGGGAACCGCAAAAACAGAAAGTAAAATGAAGTCAATTATTTTCCATTTTTCGATAAGAGAAAGCCGGGCAAAGACATAGCCGAACAGCACCAGTACAAGCGCTCCTTCCATTGAAATGAGTACGGAATGCATCGCCTCGGGAAGCAGGAGGTCTGCTGCAAGAACTAAATTGCTGAAGCTGCCGTGGATAGATTGAGCTCCCAAATAGCCCAATGGCAATAATTCGGAAAGCAAAAAATAACCAATACAAACCAGGAACCAGGGAGAGAATGATCGCAGTTCCATTATTTTTAACTGAAATCCTTTATTGCCAAGGGACCAAAAAGAGATGTTTGTAAGAAATGTTCGCTCAGGGTAAATGATTAACAGGCAGATCAGAATTAATATCGTGGATTGTCCGATCGCTGCCGAATAATTGTAAAATGCCGTGAATTGAGTAAATACATGCGTTGCAAGAACAGGCACTGACAGGTAAGAGGGGACTGAGAATTCAGAAATCGACAGAACAAAAATCAATGAAAATGATGATAGCAACGCTGGACGGATAAACGGAAGGATAATTTTTAGAAAGACGAACCGGTAAGTTCTCATCATTTCCCCGGCTTCCTCAAATGACCGATGAATGTTGGCAAGACTTGCTGAGATCAGGAATAAGGCAGCCGGAGTATAAGTAAGGGATAGAATCAGGGTAACTCCGGGGACCGAATTGATTAAGCCTTTAGCACTGAATGCAAGAAACAAATCTGACCAGGCAACCGCCAGACTATAAGGAGGCAAAAAGAGCGGAAGCAGGAGTAGTAACTTCATCAATCCTGCGAACGGAAGATTGGTCTTAGTCAGCAAAAAAGCTAAAACCGTTCCTATTAATGTACTGATGACGGCCGTTGAAAATGAAATTAGAAAGCTATTCAGAATTGCCTTTAGAATACCTGGCTCAATAAGCGCGTCAAAGCTCATGTGACTAAATGCGCTCCCTGCTAAAATCAACACAGGTACGACAACCGTTGCCCCAAAAAGAACAACAATGAGCAATGAGAAAGTCCTTTCGGTTATTGTTCTACCCATTGTTTCAGGTAATTTTTTATTTCATCAAGTTTCCCCGCACTCGCTTCGTAGTCAACTTTCATGGGCACAATGTTATCAAGCACAGGAACAGTGCTGGGAATGGTCACACCTTTTTGCAAAGGCATCTGCGCACATGAAATGGCCAACTTTGCTTCTGTTTGCCTTGAAAGAAGATAGTCGATCAGCTTTTTTCCGTTTTGAGGATTGGGCGAATCGGCGATCAGCGAAGCGGTATTTGGATTAATGAGATTTCCGATCCCCTCTTGGTCAAGGAAGATCATTTTTACATGACCTCCTTCTTTGGCTGCTTCATTAGCATCGTCCGTATCGGTGAGTCCCATCACCACCTCCCCGCTCATCACTTTCTTTTTTACGTCTCCGTTACTGGTCGCAATTACAACACCATTCTTCTTAATATCCTCTAACCATTTTTTTGCGACCTCATTGCCCCATGAAACAAAAAGTGCGGCAATATGGAACGAAGTGGTGCCGAACAAGGGATTTGCCATGGCAAACCTCCCTTTGTACTTTTCATTTGCTAAATCGGCCATTCGTAAAGGAAGCTGTTCCGTTTTAATAGAATCGATATTATAAAGGAGAACGCGCGCACGTGCTGAAAAGCCTGTCCAGTGATTGTCCTTGTCCTTGAATACTGGTGAGATGTCATCAGCTACCGCCGACTTATAAGCGGTAGATATTCCTTTCTGTTTTAGAAAGTCAGCCCGTATAGGGTCACCGCTCCAGAACACATCGCATTGCGGATTGTCCTTTTCTGCGATCAGGCGATTCATTACACCGGTTGACTTGGCTTCTTCCGTATCAAATATCATTTTCACGCGAACACCCGTTGTTTTTTCAAAATCCCGTAGTACAGGTTCTGAGAACACCTGATCGACACTGGTATAGACGACAACTTCATTTCCGCTTCCGGACTTACATGCCTGCATTAAGATTACACAAATCAAGGTAAAGGAGGTCGACTTCATCGGGCTATTATTTGAATTCATTAAGCTGAACAACAAAATAGTCTGGCATCAACAGCAACTTTGATTGGCAGAATCTTAATTAAGTATCGTCGCGAGAAACTTACTTATCAAATTTAACTGCTACTTTTGCATTTGTTTTTAGTTCTTCATTTCCCTTAAGCACCAGCGTGTCGCCAACTTTTAATCTTCCGAAAATCTCGGTCTTATCAGAAAGATTTAATCCTTGTGTAACATCGACCCAGCTTGTGGAGTCCTTTGTTACCTTAATTACAAACTTCTTTTCAAGTGTAGTTACTACCGCTGAGAAAGGGACAAGAAAGGAGTCTTCATTTCTGTAGATATTGAGGACTACATTTGCAAAGGCTCCTGGTTTCAGCATATCCCGTTCATTCTTTACAGCGAATTCCCAAATTTCAGTTCGCGTGTTTGCATCGATGCTTCCGGCTTTCCGTATGAGCACTGCTTCCGAAAGTTGATTCGGATTGGCTTTGGTGGAGAATTTAACCTTATTGTCTTTGATCGATAAGCCTGTCAATGCTTCCGGAACAGCGACTCGCAGTCTCAATCTGGAATTGTCTTCAATTACTAGTATTGGTTTTTCGTTCGCAATGCCTACATAGGCTCCTTCATTGACGTTTCGCTGGGTGATGATGCCATTAAAAGGAGCCGCAATGGCCAAATAATTGCCTGTTTGCCTGTACGACGAAGAAGCAAATTGGGCAGCTTGATAGTCAGCGCTGTCTGCCAACATCTGATTTTGTGCCCGTTTCAGTTCATTCTGTGAAATGACGCCCTGAGTTTTAGAGGCATCCAGCATGCGCGCGTATGTGTCTAAACTGGATTGAAATTTTGCTTTTGAAGAATGAAGTTTTCCTAATGCCTCTCCAACCCTTGATTCAACTTCAGGGGCGTCGATAAGTACCAACAGTTGCCCTTTTTTAACCGCTGCTCCAATATCCACCTTTAGCTGCTTGATATAGCCCGTTATTTTCGGATGAATTTCCACACGTTCAAACGGCAAAAGCTCCCCTGGTAGTGAGGTTTGCTTTTCCAAGTTGCTTTTTTTCAAGGAAAACACTTGTAGTGTATCTATCCTGATTTCATTCTTTGCCATGTTATTCCCGGGTTGATGATTGCAACCCATCATCAACAGCCCTGAAATGAATACGCCCGCTAACCACTTCTTCTCCATATCAATTTTATTTTTAACTATTGATCAAAATTTTTACTGACGTCATCATCAGGATCAAGTGAGGCACTTACAAATTGTTTCTTCCCCTTTATTCTGTTATAAACAAGTGGTAAAACAAGTAAGGTGGTGATCGTCGAAAAGATCAGGCCTCCAATGACTGCGATTCCTAACGGAGAAGTTTGCTCCCCGCCGTCCCCAATCCCGATCGCCATCGGGATCATCCCCGCTATCATTGCTAAACTTGTCATCAGAATTGGACGGATACGGTTCCTGGACGCTTCGATCCCTACATTCAAATTCATCGCGTTTTGCTTTCGCAGCAGTTCTGCATTCGTAACTAACAAAATGGCATTCGCCACTGCAACACCGATTGCCATGATGCTTCCCATGAAGGACTGAATGTTCAACGTCTTGCCTGTTAGCAACAACAGAATAAATGATCCGGCTATAACAGCAGGAATAGTTGATAAAATAGCCAAGGATAAACTGAAAGACTGAAAGTTGGCAGCTAACAACAAGAAGATTATTACAACAGCGAGCAGTAGTCCGGTGGATAGTTCATTTAATGTTTGATCCAAGAGCTCGGCTTGACCGCGAAGGTAAATCTTCATGCCCTGCGGTGTTTCCCCAATCGTACTTATTATTTTTTTTACTTCCTTTACGGCAGCACCAAGATCCTGCTTGTAGATATTGGCAGTAACCGTAATGTAGCGCTGTTGATTTAACCGGTCATATTCCCCAACGGTATTTGTCTTTTTCCAGTCGGCAATATCCCGCAGATAAATATTCTGATCTTCTTTGTTGTCAACGGGTATCTGTTCTATCTCTTCCGGATTATTCATTCTAAATTGGGGATATTCCACTTGCACCTGGTAAGCGTTACCCGAAGTTTTATCGAGCCAATACACCGGTTGCGTTAACCGGCTTGATGAAGTTCCGGCCAATACGGACTTGGCTGCCTGATCAACAGTCAATCCCATTTGGCCAGTGCGAACCCGGTCATAATTGATCTGCAGACTCGGATAGTCCAGCGGAATACCGTATTGAATGTCCCGCATATAGGGAATCTTTTCCAATTTATTTTTTACTTTCTCTGCGTACTCACGGCCTTGGGCAAGATTTCTACCTTGCACGGCGACCTCTATGGGTGTATTCGTACCCAAACTCATTACCTGATCAACCAGGTCCGCGGGCTCGAATGAAATAAGAATAGCAGGGTACTGTTTTTTGATCGCACCGCGCAATTGCTCTTTGAAATCCTCCAACCTAATACCAGACTTCTTTTTCAAGTTTACTTTTATTACCGCTTCATGAGGGCCACTGGTCCACAAAAAGATAGAATTGATGGCGTAGGTTGGAGGTTGTAATCCTGCAAATGAAGATGTAACAGCGACTTTGTCTTTTCCTGCCAAATGATCAATAAGTTTTAGTAGGTTTTTGGTACCATCTTCCGTCCGCTCAATGCGCGTGCCTGTCGGCATTCGCAGCCGCATTTGAAATTGACCGGCATCTACTTTCGGAAATATCTCCCTTCCAATGAACTGGAAAGAGAGTAGAGCGATTGCTAAAGACGCAATCAAATAGACAGGCACAAAGACTTTTGCACTGCCAGACAGCTTATTTGATAAATTGGTGAACCATTCCTTGAAGCGCTCAAATCTTGAATTTCCAGTATAAAATTCATTCTTCAACAGCCAGCTGGAAATCACTGGGACAAATGTCTGTGATAAGAGAAAGGATGCTATCATTGCAAAACCAACAGCGAGTGAAAGCGGAAAGAACATGGCTCGTGGTACCCCCGTCATGAATAACGAGGGGACAAAAACGGCCAGGACGCTGAGAAGAATCAGAATCTTTGTCAATACGATTTCATTGCATGCATCCAAAATGGCTCTTGCTCTCGGTTTGCCTTTCTCCTGGTGATGGTGGATGTTTTCAATAGTAACAGTTGCTTCGTCCACTAAAATACCCACTGCAAGGGCCAATCCGCCTAATGTCATAATGTTAATGGTTTGATTGGCCAAATACAGGAATACCACAGCGGAAAGTAACGCGAGCGGTATGGTGAGTACTACAATCAGTGCACTCCGCCTGTCGCCCAGGAATAGAAGCACCATGATGCCTGTAAGGATCGCACCGAGACTTCCTTCAAACAAGAGGCTACTCAAAGAGTTACTGACGTAGCCGGACTGATCAAATTCATAGGATATCTTTATATCGTCGGGAACAGCAGCTTGCATATCCGGTAAAGCTTTCTTGATCTCCTTCACCACATCCCACGTAGAAGCATCGGTTCGCTTGGTCACCGGAATATAAACGGAGCGTTTTCCATTGATTAGCGCATACCCTGTAGTCACGTCTGCCCCGTTCTCAATGCTGGCAACATCGCGAACGTAAATGGAAGCACCGGTGCCCAATTTTAATGGTATCGTTTCCATCTCTTTAAAATTGTCTACTACGCTATTGGAGGGTGTGATCAGTGTAAGATCTCCGACCCGGATATTCCCCGCCGGTGAGATCGTATTGTTCTTCGCGATGGCCGTGACCAGTTCATCCGGTGTGAGACCATAGCTTCTCATCCGTTCGGGATCAGCTTTTATTAGAATAGTTCTTTGATTTCCTCCAAAGGGAGGCGGCGCTGAAACACCCGGCAAAGAAGAAAACATGGGACGCACTTTAAATAATGCTAAATCCTGTATTTCATTTAATGATCTGGTTTCACTGCTGAAAACCAATTGACCTACTGGAACGGAGCCGGCGTCATAGCGCATGACAAAGGGAGGCACCGTTCCCGGCGGCATGAAGGAACGGGCCCGGTTTGCGTACGAAACAGTTTCGGCCATCGCGTTGGCCATGTCAGTGCCTTCATGGAATTGTAATTTGATAAGAGAAACTCCCTGAACCGATTTACTTTCGACATACTTTATCCCGGTTATGTACAAGAAGTGGTACTCATAATATGAAGTAATAAACCCTTCCATTTGCTGTGGAGATAGCCCCCCGTAAGTTTGAGCTACGTAAATTGTTGGCAAGCCCAATTGCGGAAAGATGTCGATCTTCGTATTGCGGATGGCCAATGCAGAAAAGAAAAGGATCGCGATGATACCCACGATCACTGTGATCGGTTTCCGTAGAGCACTTTGTATAAGGTTCATACGCTTACTTA
>JBGPGZ010000240.1:0-6505 GCA_041484175.1 Cyclobacteriaceae bacterium
CAAGACGCTTTTGAATGAAGTATTGCCGACCTATTACCAAAACAGGAAAAAATGGATAGCGATGATGAAGCAGAGTGTTCTGACCACACATAAACAATTTGCCGTGAAGCGGATGCTGGGCGAGTACTTTGATAAGTTGTATAAAACATAGATTATCTGTAATCAGTGTTCGGTGAATTGAGAATTCGATAATTCGGTAATTCGATAATTCGACAATTAGGGGATTCGTCGAGGCGAAATTAGCAGTTAGCCGATAGTTTAGATCATAACGTGAAACTTCTACTACCCATTTACCGAGTACCAACATTACCGAATTATCGAATTACCGAATTTCCGAATAATTTCCGAATTATCGAATTACTTTAACCAAATGAATTTCCGCTACTACTTCCTGCTGACTCCTACCCTGCTCGCATGCGCGGCAAGTTGTCAGCCAACGACACAGATACTTCCAGCTTTGATGAAAGCCGGAGACCCGGGTTTTATCAGCAGCGAACTAATCTATCCTCTCAATAATAAGCCAACGGCAGAGTGCCACGCATCCACTATCGTTGAGCTATCGGATGGGCTGATGGCTGCCTGGTTTGGTGGCGCCTATGAGCGGAACGCGGATGTAGGAATTTGGGTGTCGGTCAATAAGAAAGGTATTTGGTCGCGCCCGGTTCAGGTCGCTACAGGCTTTGAAAATGATTCCGTCCGTTATTCGTGCTGGAATCCCGTATTATTTAAGCCGACTCGTGGCCCGTTAATGTTATTCTATAAAGTAGGCCCAAGCCCAAGCCAATGGTGGGGCATGCTGATGACTTCGGATGATGAAGGGCGAACATGGTCCGATTCAAAGCGGCTGGGCAAGGATAAGACAATAAATAATTTAGTGGGACCCGTCAAGAACAAGCCGGTTCAACTTGCGGATGGAACCATCGTGTGTCCATCAAGCACCGAGTTGGAAGTAAATAATAAAGATAAATGGCTGGTCCATTTCGAGTTGACCAACGATCTTGGAAAGACATGGGAAGTAGTCGGCCCCATCAATGACGGAAGTGAATTCAACGCGATTCAGCCAAGTATTTTAACATACGGAAACGATAAGATGCAGATCCTATGCAGAACGCTGGAGGGAACCGTGGCTCAGAGTTGGTCAATGAATAACGGCATGACATGGAGTCGACTGCAATCAACTTCTCTTCCCAATCCAGATGCGGGCATCGATGCGGTGACACTGCAGGACGGAAGGCAACTTTTAGTATATAACCATACAAAGCAGAAAGGAGGATTTCCGAGCGACCGGAATATGCTGAACGTTGCCGTGTCCAACGATGGCCTGCAATGGAAGACCGTTCTTACGCTGGAGAGAGACAAAGGAGAATATTCATATCCGGCAGTCATTCAAGCCCGAAATGGATTGGTGCATATTACTTACACGTATTTAAGAAAGTCGATCAAGCATGTTGTCCTCGATCCGGCCAAACTGGAGTAGGCCGCATGTTATTAAGCCACAAAGTTTGAATCCGGACCAGAAAATACCTACCATTGAGACTTACGTGTTGCTCAGGATCTTCAATGCTTGCTCTGTGAATTTGAATATGCGATACCTTTCTCTCTTCACACTGCTGCTTGTCGCCACGCAATTGAGAGCGCAGTCAACGGTAGAGTCGATACCAAATCAAAAATTAATCAACGGAAGTTATGTTTCGAATCCGGATAAGATCCTGGATGAAAGTACCGTAACTCAAATTGATTCATTGCTGAAATCACTCGAAAAGAAAACGACCGTGCAAGTTGCTGTTGTAGTTGTCGAGTCGATCGGTGACGATGATATTTTTGAGTTTGCACAAAAACTTTTTACCACCTGGGGCATTGGCAACAAAGGCAACGACAACGGCTTGCTATTGCTCCTGGTAAAGGATAAACACACCATCCGGTTTCATACCGGTTTAGGAGTGGAGGGCGTGTTACCCGATGTCGTGTGCAAACGCATTCAGCGTGATCATATGGTTCCGGAATTCAAAAACGGAAATTACAATGCGGGTATATTGGCCGGACTCCAACAAGTAGCGCGAATTCTAACGGATCCGACCTATGCCGAAGAACTAAAGAAGCCCGAGGGCGATGAAATAAGTGACTGGGTTGGCTTTGTTATTTTTCTGTTGATATTTTTTGCGCCGATTTTACTGATTGTCTACGTCATGAAGGCTACGAAAGGAAGGTTTGCTGATTCTAAAGAACCCGAACACACCTCCTACCCCGAAATGCTCATGAAGCGTTCGCATTGGCTGCTGGAGTTTGTTGGCATTCCTGTTCTTATCATCACGTTGTTTGGAATGAGTCCAATAGAAAACCCTTCAGGCTTGTGTTTCATTTCGCTCTACGGCTATTTTATGCTAACGCTCTTTCATCGTTTATGGCTAATGAAAAAAGTGATCAACCGGTTTCTGCAAATTCAGGATTATTATGAGATCGTCGAGTTTATTCGAAAACAGCAGTGGTACTGGTTCTTTAAGGCTGTATTATTTCCAATTCCATTTGTGTTTTACTTTTTCTACCACCTGGCGCGCAAACGCATTTATCGCAACCATCCACGAAAGTGCAAGCAATGCAAAGGGGCTATGGTTAAGTTGAATGAAAAAACAGAAGACGAATACCTTTCCAAAGAGCAGCAGATGGAAGAGACATTGCGCTCGGTAGATTACGATGTTTGGAAATGTGAAGCCTGCGTGGCGATTGAAGCCTGGTTTTATCTCAACCGCCACTCCAGGTTTGAACCTTGTCCGAAATGCAAAACAATTGCTTATTACTTCGTCAGCAGACGAACTGTTGAACAGGCTACCTATTCCTCGAGTGGCTCGGGCGAAGAGGTTCACGCCTGTAAATTCTGCGGTTATAATCATAAATCAAGCTATACCATCGCGCAACTCACCCGCAGTTCTTCCAGTGATAGCAGTAGCTCATCAGGTAGCAGCAGTTCTTCCGGTGGTGGAAGCTGGGGTGGAGGAAGTTCCGGGGGTGGCGGGGCCAGTAGTAGTTGGTGATTAGTTTAGGGTTTAGAGTTTCGGGTTCCGAGTTATGGTTTTCAGGTCTCAGTTTGAGGTCAAACGCCGGCAAATGAATCGGCCACAGGTGGCAATATCGAACCTAAAGCAGCAATTACAGCGCAAAGGGACAATGGGGAGAGGTGAAGTATTAGCCTGCGGAAATAAATAAAATAGCTAACTTTTCTTAATGAAAGCGTTCAGAACTTTCATGGTCATTGTATTTGTGATCACTCTTAGTGAGTCTGCATTGTCACAACAAATTTGGACCATCGGCCCAATGCTCCATCTTAATTTTGGGGGTGAAAAGCGGAGTACTTCCTTTGGCATCGAGACTGCCTATTGGAACATTACCAAATTTCCCTACAGCGTAGACTTTGCCGTCGAGTTTGACCGTAGCCGTATACGGCTTTATTCAGAAGCTCAAACAGGCATCGGATTGGCCGGCATTTCCATGGGTCCTGTAGTTGAATTTAATGCCAACGGAACGACCCACGTGGGCGTTCAGGGCTCCTGTTGGGCCAACTACATTCTTGGCGTCGATTATAGAATGAGATTCATCGATCACAAGAAGTATCACTGTTTTGGCCTCTATGCAAAACTACCTCTGGCGACCTCCGGTCTTAGCAGCAGTAGCCATCATCACTCCTTCAGCTGGGGTGGCTCGCACGATTGGGATTGATCGTGCTAACCAGTCGCCTGATACGGAGTAATTTTGTCATATTCAGAATTCCTCTCCCTTTCTTGTTCAAGGTCAAACCGGCTTTGAATGTTTAACCAGAATTCAGGAGAGACATTAAAAAATTTACCAAGCCGCATGGCCGTATCGGCTGACAAATTCCTTGTCCCTTTGATTATCTGACTGATCCTGGTTTGATCTACCCCAATTGCTTTTGCCAAAGCGTAAGACGAAATTTTCATTTCATCCAGAAAGTCTACTTTTAGAATTTCGCCGGGATGTACATTTTTTAGCTTTTTCATTCTCTTGTCAATTATAATTAATGGTAGTCCGTGATTTCAACCTCAAATGCATTTCCATGCACCCATTTAAAGACGATTCTCCATTGATCATTAATTCGAATGCTGTGAAAATCGCTTCCTTTAAGTTTTTCAAGTCTGTTTCCTGGAGGAACCCTAAGATCATTGATCGAAATCGCGGCGTGGATATGCACCAGTTTCCTCCTGGCGGTCTGTTGTATCGTTGTGGGAAATTTCTTAGATACATATCCATTCCAAATTAATTCTGTTTCCTTGCTTGAAAAGGTAATAATCACCAGGAAATGACTTGTTTACTAGTGAAAGGTAATACTATTGTAACGCAATAGCAAGACTATAGTTCCATTTTGGGTTGAGGATTTCGTAACTTAATACCCCATGAAACAAATGCCGCCGCATTTCACTCTGATACTACCTCGGGACTCTCATTTTTCTCATATGTTTCCCTTCATCCCATAATCACGTTAAATTTGGTTCATGATCATAAGGCTAACCGTCGCTTTTATTCTGCTCGGCTGTTCTTGCGAGGTTTGCGGGCAGGATAAGGCCGGATCCGGCCGTGCTGTCAGCTTTGATGGAGTTGATGACTACGTAGCCTTAGGCAATATTTATGACAATCTTGAATTACCCCTGACCATCTCGGCCTGGATATTCTTAGACCCCGGGGGTCTGGGGACCATCTTTACAAGCCAGGACAATTCTCATATCTACAATGGATTTCATTTTTATGTAATTCATACAGCGATCATCATTGAATATGGCGACGGTCTGGGAACTTTCAGCGCCGATTTTAGAAGGGGAAAGGCCGGTCCGGTGGACAATATTTTTGGAAAGTGGGTGCATGTTGCGGCCATCATGCGCGGTGCTTTGGATATGGATTTGTTTTTAAACGGCGTGAATATCGGAGGTAACTATATCGGGACTTCTCAATTTCCGATGAACTCTTCGTCTCCATTGGAAAATGCAATGATTGGTTTCCGGTCGGGTACCGGGCTGACCTACCACTTTCAGGGCATGATGGATGAACTTCGCATCTGGAACCGGCCGTTGTCGGAGGACGAGATCCGCGACCAAATGTGCAGAAAATTAACAGGCGATGAACCAGGGCTTATCGGCTATTGGGACTTTAATGAACCCAGCGGGGTTGTTGTGACCGATCGGTCACCCAATCATTTTGATGGAGTGTTAAGGGGAAGCCCTCAACGTGTTTTTTCGGGAGCGCCCATCGGTGATAAAAGTGTTTCACTGTATACTGATGATTGGCATGAGAGCGTACTCACGATGCACGATAGCCTGGACAATGTGAGGGTGACCAACGTAACAGGCGACCCAAACGGTTTGCATATCTATGAAGTCAACAAATTGCCCAGTCAAACGGGGGGACTGAATTTAAGGACGTTTAAGCAGCCTTATTTTGGCGTTTTTGTGGCCAGCGATGACCAGGATAATTTCTTTGATGTGAACTATACATTTAACGACAGCGCTGTCTGCCAATTATTGACAAGAACTGATAACAGTGTTTCATCCTGGAGTAAGGGTGCTACTACGCTGCCCCATGTTTTTCAGCGTAAAGAATTTATAAAGCAATTGAGGGACACGACCGTGAAAATTGACCTGGGTCCGGATGAATCGCCTTGTGTCTTCACGCCAAGAAGACTAAATCCGTTAAGGGACACCACGGGATTTGAATTTTTCTGGCAGAACGGATCCAGGGTGTCAAAGTTTGAAGTCACTGATTTTGGTACGTATTGGTTGACCGTCGATGACGGGTGCAATACCGCCTCGGACACGCTCCGGATTTCCAGGGTTGTTGTGGATGACCTACAGATCCCGGATGTGATTACACCCAATGGAGATTTGTTTAATCAGTTTTTTGAGATTGACCAAAGAATGGTGGGCGGTTCAGTGGTAGTTTATAACCGTTGGGGGAAAGAGGTCTATCACTCCTCAAATTATCAAAATGACTGGGATGGAGCTGATCTGCCGAGTGGGGTCTATTTTTATAGACTCAACGGGGGTTATTGCATCGATGAGAAGAGAGGAATGTTAAGTATTGTACGATAAGTATTTCTTTAAATTTCGATCGAGGCGGTCAATACAGAGAACACATTTCAAACATGGTTTCATTAGCAAAATGTTATTTTGTTATAACTCAGTGAACTCTGTGTGCATTTCCTTTGTGTTCTTTGTGTTGAAAAGGAGTTAAACCTATCTACCACAGAGAACACAGAGGAAATTTCACAGAGAAACACGGAGAGAATATTCTTCGTACAAATGATTCAATTACTTTTTAGTCAGCCCCAATGTTGAACCATCTCAGATGAGCTTCACCCTGAACTAACCTGAAAAGTTATAATCATAAAAACATAGGCACGGTTTATCGGGATACTTTGTGACAAAAGAGCGGAATGATGCCAAGAAGAAGACACCAGGACACAAAGAAATCTGTCGGGAGGCGATTCAGCCTTCCACTTCCCTCG
>JBGPGZ010000241.1:0-6435 GCA_041484175.1 Cyclobacteriaceae bacterium
AGACCAGGTGAAAATTTTCATAGTGACCGGGAAGCCGATCGAGTACCTCCAACGAATCAAACAGAAAACTGCAGATCTCCAGGGCGTGGCTTTGCTCCTTCACCGCCTTATTGATCATCTCATTGAGAAACAGGGCCTGGGTTGATTTCCGGATGTCCGTTGAAAGCGATGAATAGTGATGGGCGCACCTTACTTCTTTGATCCTCAAGATATTGGCATTCTCTTTATGATATACTACCAGGTCTAGCAAGGTGAGTGGCTGGTAAAGGGCGATCTGACCTTTGCCGGATTTACTGCGAACTCCATTGACGATATAACTCTGCAACCCAAACAACTCGGTAAAAATAGTCACAATGATGGAGGTCTCACCGTATTTTGTGAAGCGGAAAACGATACCCCGGGTTTTGTGAAGCATAGACTGGATTCTGGAAACTGGAAACTGGATTCGAGATTCTTGATTCTGGACGTTGGATTTTTTGGACACTTGAAACTCGATCCTGGATCTGGTCGCTTTCGCGTTAGACGTCTTGTTCACTCTCAAAACTAGAATCCCGAATCAAGAATCTAGAATCCAGAATCAAGAATCCAGTTTAAGTTGCCTTCTTCCTCTCCTTCATTCCTTCGACGAACGCTCTGCGGCTTCTGGCCTCATAGTGATCTTTTTCACCCAACATTACCTGAGCACTGTCTTCGTTCAAGCGAAATGAGTAGGAAGCCAATTCACCGGTGACGGCACAGATTGCATGAACTTTAGTGACAAACTCGGCAACGGCCAGTAGTTGAGGCATCGGGCCAAATGGTCTGCCTTCGTAATCCATATCTAAGCCCGCCACGATCACGCGCTTGCCGCTATTAGCGAGGGTATTGCAGACCTCCACAATAGCATCATCAAAAAATTGTGCCTCATCGATGCCAACCACGTCGCAGTCGCCGACCAACAGCAAGAGGTCACTGGCAAAATTGACCGGAGTGGAACGGATGGCGCGTTCGCTGTGAGAAACGATTTGCTCCTGATGGTACCGTCTGTCAACAGAAGGTTTAAAAATTTCAACTTTTTGCCGGGCGATCAGTGCACGGTTTAGCCTTCGGATGAGCTCTTCGGTTTTGCCGGAAAACATGCAACCGGAGATCACTTCAATCCAACCCGATTTTTCAGATCTGCCATTACTTCCAAGACGGGGTTCAATAAACATAATGCAAGTTAAGAGTCCACCGTGGATTGTCCATGGTCAAACGCGGATTTGAGTCACCCGATCAATATGGATCATCCATCGTAGCGAATATGGAGCAACTTGTTCTCATCGGGCACACGGACCACAATATCGCCCGAAATAAAGGCCTGACAGGCCAATCGCTCATTTTCTGTGAGTTCCTTTTCTTGACGGTATCTTAATTCGGCTAACGAGGGTGGGCTTATTTTATCCATTCCCGACAGTACTATCATTTTGCACGTGGTACAGCGGCCCTTTCCTCCGCAAGCATGCATCCAATCCACAAAATGACTGTGTACCTGTTGCAATACGGATTGGGAAAGATCGTTTACCTGCAGCTCTTTTTTACCGAGGTTTTCTATTACTATCTTTACCATCGCACGGCCAACTTAACAGAAGACCTTGCGTTTTACAAATATGGATGAGAAAATCAGCCTGAAGGCCGTCGACCGGTATAGCGATACGTATGCTGCAAACGTTGTTTCACACTTTTTTGTTGAAAAGGAAAAGATCACCGGAACTGAAATCCGCGATCTTTGTGATATCAGGCAAATCAATCTATTTGTCCTTCGCGAACTGATGCATCGATGGAAGGTGGAAAGTCAGAAACTAAAAAGTCCATTCTTTGATTATCAGGCTAAAGAAGTCACCGAGGCGCTGGCTCATTTTCAAAACACACTTTCGAATCATATCTCCATATCGAAAAGTGATTTCCTTCCCCTGTTGAAAAGGGCTGTAAGCCAGACGCTATACGTCGTGCTGGACCCCTATGATTTTTATTCGGACACACTCGACCGCGAGGGCGTCAACGTGGCTGATTTAAGGAGCGATATCAAGTACCTCAAGATCAACCGGCCTCCGCTTGAAAGACTTGTGCAGAAGCTGGAAGAGAAAAAGCTCGCAACGATTGCCGGCAACGAAGCTTTTGCAATGCTGGATTCGATCCTCGAGGAGGTGAACTTTACACCCGAGGATATTGAGGACTACTTGAGTGCATTTTCAAAAGTCGCTCCGTTGGACCTTGAAAAATTGTATGATCCTAAGACCATTCACAAACCATTGGCACGGGTCACAAATCCGGTGCTGATAAAAAAGGAGCACCCGGTAACGAGCTTGGGGAATGATCAGCCAAGGGAAGGGAAGACCCTGTCAGACAATTTTCAAAAGATCGCCAGCATCAAAGACAACCTTACGATCAACCAAAAGTTCATGTTTACGAAAATCCTTTTTGGCGGTGATTTCGTTATCTTCTCCCAGGCTATTGACCGCATCGACTCCTTTGACAGTCTAAGCCAGGCGCTGAGTTACCTGGAATCCAATCATTCGGACTGGGACAAAGAGACTGAAGAATACCAGGAATTTATAGAAATGGTGGAGAAGCGGTTCACCTGAGAACCTGACTGTTTGAACCTTTGCGCTAAATCCGCTGCAATACCTCACCCCGGTGAGCATCCAACTTCAACAACACAAAAAGTAAAATCGTAAAGCCCCATAGGGATGAACCACCATAACTAAAGAAAGGCAATGGGATACCGATCACGGGAAATAACCCAACCGTGAGGCCGATGTTGATGGCAAAATGAAAAAAGAAAATGCTGGCAACGCTGTAACCAAACGACCGCGCAAACCTGTTTTTCTGTCGCTCCGCCAAAAAAATAATCCTCAACAGCAAACTGACAAAGAGGCCTATCGTGATCAGGCTCCCAATCCATCCGTACTCTTCACCGATCGTGCAAAAAATAAAATCGGTACTCTGTTCCGGCACAAAATCATATTTGGTTTGTGTGCCCTTCAAAAATCCCTTCCCCGAAAAACCTCCGCTGCCAATAGCAATCTTGGATTGAGTAACGTTCCATCCATATCCCAACGGATCTGCATCGGGGTTGATAAAGGCTTTTATGCGGTTTTGCTGATGAGGTTTCAGCACGTCGGTCACAATATAATCTACACTCTCAATAACCGCGCTAATAATGATGGCCCCGATGATCAAAAGGACAATCCGTTTGAGTGTTTTCTTGCCAAAAACAATCAATGAGATCAATATAGTGGCGACTCCGGCATGGAGATAAAGTTGATTGGGAATCAACAGCGTCAGGATAAAAATCGCGGCAGCGCCGATACCGACCACGAGCAGAAACGGAGACATCCCTTCGCGATAAAAAACCAAAACAAATGCGGTAAATACCAGGGCGGTCCCGGCATCTTTTTGAAGGATGATGAGGCCTATCGGCAAAGCGATCATCGCAAATAGGACGGCCTGATTGCGTAGGTTATCCATCCTGAACCCCACGGAACCGATGAATTTGGCGATGGCAAGCGCTGTTGCGAACTTGGCAAATTCAGAAGGCTGCACCCCGAAAGAACCGATACCCAGCCAGGCTTTGTTTCCACTTACTTCTTTGCCTATGACAGGAACCAACATCAGCAAAAAGATCAAGGCCCCGTACATCACATAGGCAAACGTTTCGTAAAACCGCATGTCCATAACGACAATGCCAATCACCAGCATGATGGAGCCTACAATAAATAACAACTGGCGGCCGGAATTGAGTGACAAATCCCAGATTGTTTGCTTGACCGTTTCGTCATAAACGGCAGCGTAGAGATTGATCCAACCCATCAATACCAATGCTATGTACAGCAGCACGGCCGGCCAATCCAGACTTCCCGATATGTTATCATCTCTTCTCAAGGCAGACTTTCTATTGGTCGAGGAATTTTCCTGCTAACACGTACTCTTCAATGTAGGGTCGATTGGTATGACCAATCAGATACTTTTCGATCATAAGGCTGGCGATCGAAGCTGCCGCCCTGGCCCCCTGTCCTACATCCTCGACGTATACTGATATGGCAATCCTGGGGTTGTCTTTGGGCGCAAAGGCGATAAAAACAGAATGGTCGGGCATCGGTGTGTTTTGAACAGTGCCCGTTTTTCCGCAAACAATCACATCCTGCAATTTTGCACGGTACTGGCCCGTTCCGGATTCCACCACCTTCTGCATCGCATCGACAGCAACGCGGAAATTCGCCGAGTCAATGGTGGTATAGTGACGTTCGGAATAGCCAGGCAACGGTTTGCCATCTTGTCCAATGGCCTTTATCAAATGAGGCGTATAATAGAACCCTCTGTTGGCAATCGTTGCTACAAAGTTGGCCATCTGAATTGGCACCACCAGATTTTCGCCCTCGCCAATCGCCAGTGAGTAGATATTGGAAAACTTCCAGGGTCGATTGCTGTAGGCGCGGTCATAGTAGGCGGGCGTTGGAATGAGCCCCTCCTTTTCATTGGGCAAATCAATCCCCAGTTTACTACCAAAACCAAAACTCATAATATGTTTATTCCATTCGGCAAGCCCGATGCGTGTATCCTGGTAGGGGTCGTTGGAAACTCCTTTGTTTAGCATCCGGCGAAGAACGCCGTGAAAATACGGGTTGCAGGAATTGGTAATGGCTCCGCGCAGGTCTTCATTGCTGTGATTTCCATGACAGTCAATAATCGTCCGGTCACATCGGATTCGCGTCTCAGGAGTGATTACACCTTCTTGCAAAGCCGTCATCGCCTGGGCGATCTTGAAAATGGAGCCTGGTCGATACTGCGCCATCAGCGGCCTGTTGAACAACGGCTTGTTCGTATCATTGCTGATCAAAACAAAGTTAGAACTATACCGTTTGCCGGTCAATAAGTTTGGATCGTAGGAAGGCCCCGAAACCAGGGAAAGAATTTCCCCGCTGGAAGGCTCGATAGCAACAATACTTCCGGCTTTGCCTTTCATCAATAGCTCGCCATATTGCTGAAGATCAAGGTCAATTCCGGAGACCAGGTTTTGCCCCGGCACAGAAAGAATATCATACTCTCCGTTCTTGAACGAGCCTTTCTCAATGCCCTTCACATTTCGAAGCTTAAACCGAACACCCCGCTTACCGCTGAGTTGCTTTTCGTAGAAAGCTTCAATGCCGCTTTGACCAATGTAGTCGCCTTGTTTATAGACCTTGGAGGCATCCTTTTCGAGTTGCTCTTTACTGATCTCGCTGACGTAACCCAGCGCATTGGCCAGGGCGGGCGTGGCATAGGAGCGCGTGGTCCGGGCCTGGATATAAAGCCCCTGGAACTCATCGAGGCGATCCTGGATTTTAGCAAAATCGAGGTTCGAAAGTTTGTCCAGGAAAAGCGTTGGCTTGGCAGGAGAGTATTCCTTGCGCGTCTTTAGCTCCCTAAATTTTGAGCGCAATTCCTCGTGCGACAATTCAAAAACCGAGCAAAATTTGGCAGTGTCAAATTTCTTGATGTCCTTATAGATGACTTCAACATAGTATTCCGGTGAGTTGGAAACAATCAGTTTCCCGTTCCTGTCATAGATCAATCCGCGAAAAGGATATTCCACTTGCGGGAGGACTGAATTGCTGGCAGCGAGTTCTCCATAGCGTGTATCCAGTACCTGAATCGAAAATAACTTAACCAGGAAGACAATGCCCGTCAGGACAAAAACAATTTGCAGTATTTCCTTTCGGCCTTCGTTCATACTCGTCGGCGGTCAGGTGAAAGATATTGAATGAAGATAATCACGGTCATCGTAAATAGCAAGCTGCTCATTACTTTCAACATGGTGTACCAAAAAACGGAAAATCCTCCGGCCTCCAAGAAGAAAAGAAAGGCGTGATGCAGAAAGATTAATGGCAACGCATACACCAAAAACCATTGAACTCCGTTTACCGCCACCGTGGGCCGCGTGCCGGCGTCATATCCTCCCTGAGGAGTGATCGCGCTCAGCCAATAATTTCTCAAGTAGGCGATCAGAACCATCGTACTGGCGTGCAGTCCCAGGCTGTCATAAAATATATCGATCATGAATCCGAGGGCAAATCCAAAAAACATCAGTGTCAATGTATTGATTTCCGTGGGGAGCAATAGAATGAACGCGACGTACAAAAAACAAAAGGCAGTATTAAACAAAACAAGGTTTTTCAGTAGCAGTACCTGAAGCAGCACGTAAGCAAAAAAAGTTACAACTTGTAAAATGCCTGACCTGCTCATTTGGGTTCATTGATAGTGGACTGTTCCAGGGAGTCTTTTTCTTGCTTAAGGTTACTTTTGACAACGGCAACAAAGGCAAGCTTCCCAAAGTCTTGCGCTAACTCAACCCGGATATCATAAAACAAATCTTCCTCTTTCAGATTGACTTCCTTAATGACGCCGATCAAAATTCCCTCCGGAAAAATCGTGTTG
>JBGPGZ010000242.1:0-6426 GCA_041484175.1 Cyclobacteriaceae bacterium
GGCACTGGTGTCACTCACGTGAATGACGTACCCCCAGGGATAGACAACTGGAAATGGATAGGAAATGAAATTGCCTTTGGAATTGGAATCTTCTATAACCGCTTTATACCGAAGATTCGAAAGCGGGGTAAAGCTGAAATTCCCGATCCCAAAGCGCAGCGGCTGAAATCGAACGATCGTGTCATTTTTTTCGTCCAGCACTGCTCCCTTGAAATCGATCCCTTTTCCAGTTTTGTCAACGGCCCGGAAGGCAACTTTGCTGCCAAGTCCGTTCACCAAATTGCCACCTTCCGGAAAAAACTGCACATCATAGCCCGGTTTTTCGTCGCGCGGTTTTAGGCCAAGTTTCGTAAAGGGGTTTATGATCGTCACCGGCTGCTGAAAATAGAAGTCGGGACTAAAATTTCTCATCCATTGAGTGTATGCCCGCAACAGGTAATGACCCGAACTGAGTGAGGCTGGCAAAAAGAATGCCCCGTTTCCACCTGCGTTGTCAATTTCGACCTTGGCTTGCAACACGGCCTTATTATCCTTGTCAAGGATTTCCAGGTACGCGACCTTGCTCAAATCGAGGGGCCGGTGAAAGGAGCCGTCTACAAGGTAGACCTTAAACCACAGCGTCTCACCGGTGAGATACAATGACCGGTCGGTATGAACAAATAATTTTTCCTGGAGCGCATGTGTCCGGTAGATATCGAATTTCTTTACCAACGCAGTAAGCGAATCTTGCTGCCCAATTGCCGGACCTGACCAGGCCAAAACCAGCATTATTCCAATGATGAAGTAATTCGTTTTGTACATGATTAGAACCTGAAATTATAGGTGACGCTGGGTATGGCTCTCCCGAAGATTGACAATTTGTAGCCTTTGATCACTCCATCTTTGGATTCAAAGTAAACGGAATAGGCATTTTTGCGGCCGGCTATATTGTAAATGCCAACGGTCCACGAGCTATGGGCCAGTTTTTTTATTTTGTGGTTTCCTTCAATATTCATCGCAAAGTCGACCCTGAAATAGTCCGGTATGCGGTATTGGTTTCGGTCGGAATAAAATAGTCGCATAGTTCCATCCAATTCATATTTCGCGATCGGCAGCGTGATGGGCCTGCCGGTGCTATAAGTCACATTCAGGGAGGTGCTAAACCGGTGACTGAATTTATAATTCCCGATGAAGTTAACCGCATGAGGCTTGTCATAATTGCTGGGGTAGTATTTGCCCAGGTTGATCGTTTCGGATGAGAATTCACTGTGCGTTCTGAGAAACGAGCGTGAGTAAGTATAACTCACCCAGCCGTTCACTTTACCACTCATTTTTTTGACCATAAACTCAACTCCGTACGCTTTTCCATGGGCATTGACTACATCGGTTTCGATGTGATGATTGAGCAGGAGTGAAGCACCGCTTTTATAATCCAGTGAATTCTGCATCGATTTGTAATAGCCCTCAATCGACGTTTCAATCGTATTGGCACGGAAATTCTTATACACCCCTAATGCAAACTGATCGCCAACTTGCGGCTTAATATTGGAGTCGCTTAATTTCCAGATATCGGTCGGTGAAATGGCAGTCGTGTTGGACAGCATTTGTAAATATTGACGCATCCGGTTATAGCTAAATTTCACTGAGGCATTTCCCGGCAATGAATATTTTGCCGATAGCCTGTACTCGGGGCCGTTATAAGACGAGATCGACTTCGCTGATCGATAGCTAACCGTATCGGTTATGTTGCTCACATTTTTGGGTTGCCCGGCCTCATACACGTAAACATCGCGGGGGCCGATGTAATTAAAAAAAGAGTACCGGATGCCGGCATAAAGGGAAATGCGGGGCGTTGCTTCAAAATGGTCGGATACATAGAGTGCACTTTCCAGACCCCGCTCTTTTTGTAAGACATCCGGCACAACCAATGAGGCTGCTCCCTTGGGAAGATAACTGCCCGGTGACAGAGAATATTTGATCGAACTTGCCCCAAAATTCAGGCTGTGCTGGGAGGCTGGGTAATAGCTAAAGTCCGCCTTTAACTGAGACTGATTGATGGCATAAGACATTGTATAAGCATTCACCGGGTTTTCATTGCTGGCAATGGAATAATCATAGCCGCTATAGGCGCCGGTAAGCACACCATAGAGTTTATTTCCAAAGATATGCTTCCACTTGACCGTCGCATTTTTATTCCTGTAGCTGTACAAGGTGTCGCTGTTGAGTGTGAAGTGGTCCTTGCTGAAATATCCTGTCAGATAAAGACTGTTTTTCGCATCAATGTCATGGCTGATATTGGCGTTGAGATCGTAAAACGAGGCCTTGCTGTGGCTCAACGCATCATTCGGGATTTGTCTTAGCAACCAGTCAGAGTAGGTCGATCGGGCACCGATCAGAAATGAAGTCTTGTCTTTTACAATGGGGCCCTCCAGGGTCAGCCTGCCCGTTACCGGACCGAGCCCCCCCGAGCCCGCAAATTTCTTCTTATTGCCTTCGCGCGAGTTGACATCCAATACGGACGAGAGGCGTCCGCCATATTCGGCCGGGATACCACTCTTGAACAGCTCCACATTTTTTATCACATCCGGGTTAAACGCAGAAAAAAATCCGAAAAGGTGTGTCGGATTGTAAATGGTGGCGTCATTGAACAGAATGAGGTTTTGATTGGTGGCGCCCCCGCGTACATTGAGCCCGGTCGTTCCTTCTCCAACGCTTTGCACGCCAGGCAGCGTGAGTACAACCTTCAGGATGTCCACCTCACCCAGCGCGACGGGTACTTTCTTCATCGTCTTGATGTCGAGTTTTTCCAATCCCATCTGCATACCGGAAACGTTCTTATCCTTTTCGGATTCAATAATAACTTCCTTGAGGGGCGTGACGTCTTCCTTTAACTCTATTTCAAGTTGACCGGTTGAATAAAGACGGATCTGGCGCTTGGTGCTTTTCATTCCAATACTCTTGATTCTCAATTCATGGGGGCCTTTTGGAAGGGTAAGTGCGTAGTACCCGAACTGATCGGTGGCAATGCCAATCAAACCGGTTTCGTTGCTGACGGAGGCGCCAATGACGGGTTCACCGGATTCAGCCGCTCTTATATGGCCGGCAATCGTGACGTTACCCGGGCTTAGGGTTGCCGTTCGTTTACCGATCTCATAAACCTTGTCCTCCAATGTTTTTGATTTTTCATTCTTGTCCTTATCCAAATAATCCAGGAGCGCTTTGTTATAGTGCGCCTCTCCCGCATCGCCCCGGTCAAAAAAATCATCCGGCAACGTTGCCTGGATTTCCCGGCCTTTCAGAATAAATATATTCTTTTGCCCATCCATGACATAGTGAAGATCCGATCCGGTGAAAAGCTGATCCAACAAGGCGCTCATACCTTTTTCGTTCACACTAAGATTGATTCGCAAACTATCGACAACGCGGGGGTTGAAAAAAAACTTGTAACTTGTTTTCGCTTCAAGTTCCCTGGTGAATTGCTGAAAGGTAGCATTCGAAAAATTCGCATTGATGATAGAATCCTTCTTTCCCTGCCCGAACGTTGCGGTCGCAATCGATGCCAGCAGGAAGTATAAAAAGGAGGAACGGTAAACGTAGGCCATACTCAATTTCCTGATTCATCGTAAAACTTGACCACGCGGGCAATGGCCTGCGCGCGATCGGGGCGAAAATGGATTCTACTTTGCCTGATGTATTTTCGGAGCACCGATTTCCGGTCGCTGAAGACGGTCAACACAGAAGACTTGCTTTTCACTGGAATGAATTTTCCATCCTTGTAAATCAGGAAGCGGTTGTTATCCAGGAACAAAGACAGAACTTCCTGGGTGTTAACTTTCTTTTCGAGTTTCTTTTGCCATTTAACGTAAAACTTCACCCGGCCATCATAAGGCAGCTCGTAGAACCCGGTTGAAACCGGTGAATTCCTGATGGCGTCGCCTGCAAGTCGTACAAACCGGTGTCCTGGAAGAAAAAAGTACGCTATTTTCTCACTGATCAGTTCGAGCTTAACGTGACTGTATCCGTGTTCAATAACGACTTTGTCATTGACCAGATCATAAAGAATAGGAATATTTTCGAATACAGCGCCGTCATAACCAATCGAACCGTCCAACCAGTCATCGGATACAAAATAGGGATGACCTTCATCGTTGTTGCGAATATTATACTCCTTGTACTGAACACCATTGTAAAGGTGTGACTGAACGGACGAAGACTCGGAATATACCTCCCGCGCATTTTTGGCCGCGCTCTGTACAAAGAGCGTGTCAGTTTGTTTAGTTTGACAGAAGGCGGCTGGCGATAGAGCGATAGACAAAAGAAGGAGAAGTTCTTTGCTGATCAGACGATTAATCACGGAAAGCATGTGAATATCATAGTTAACGGCCTTAATTAGCGAAAAATAGTTATTAATTCAATCAATTTTATGGAAGGCATTGCTTTATGACTGATAAGGCAGGGTTACGGTGAACATCGTACCGTGATGAGGTTTACTTTTGAAATCGATCTTGCCTTTCAACCTTTCAACTGCTTTCTTGACAATATATAAACCAAGGCCATTGCCTTTCGACCGTTCGCTCGCGCGGAAGTACATGTCAAAGATCCGTGAACTGTATTGCGGATCAATCCCTTCTCCATTGTCCTCCACCGTGATGATCAGTTGATCCTTCCGGTTGACCACGGTTACAGTCATCCATGGATTCGTGGGGTCGGAGAAATGGATGGCGTTTTCGATAAGACTCTCGAGGATCACCTTGATGATCACGGGATATGAAATAAAAGGTTGAGAAGTATTGACGTGCCGCTCAAACCTTATTTTTCTGGAGGCTATTTCGTCGCTATAAATATTGAAAATAACATCGATTTCAAATTCAAAGGAAATTTGCATGGAAACCAGGTCATCTGAACCAATGTGACTTACGGATTGTAATTTACCCAACATGCGATCAAGGTTCACCGCCGTTTCCTTTACTTTCGCAAAGAGCTCGAGCGCGGTCGCATCTTTCACCATGACCTTCGCTACTTCTGTCAATCCCAGGAAAGTGGTAAGCGGCCGCCGGAAATCATGGGATGAGCGATAAAAGAAAGTATCCAATTCCAGGAGTGCCTGCTTCATCTGAAGGGTACGCTCTTTCACCATCTCCTCGAGCCGTTCGTTGCTGCTGCTGATAATCCGGTTTGCCTCGATCAGTTCTTCCGACTGTGTTTGAATTTCCTCATTTTTCTCCGTGATTTCACGGTTGAGATTCGACAATGCCAGATTGGACTCCATCAACTCTTCCGATTGAACCTGGATCTCCTCATTTTTGTCAAAAAGCTCATTGTTTAGTCTGCTCAGTTCCTTATTCGCTCCCTTCTTTTCCCGGTAGTAAGTGTAAAGAACATAGACGACCACCAACAAAAGCAGAATGCCGGCAACGGTAAAGACAAGGACTCCGGTTCTGAATTCCAGTTTGGATTGTTGCATTTGAAGTTGGCTCTGCTTGAGCAAGTTTTCCTGGTTTAAAAGTTGGATCGCCTGCTCCTTATTGTCCAGCTCGTACAGTGCATTCAACTGCAAGATCCTTTTGGTCACCTCATCATCATAGATGCTGTCGTTCAGCGCGATAAATTGTTCATAGTATTCGGCAGCTGCCTGGTAATTAAGCTCCGAACGGGCAAGCATTGCCTGATTCCGGAAATTGTCCCTCAGCTGGAGCGGGAGGGAAAGTTCTTGCGCTAATTTGTATGCCCTGTTTAAATACTTTTTTGCGCCTGCAAGATCTTTCACTTTGATAAGCAAAGCCCCCAGTGAGTTGTAATCGATTGCGAGGTCAGGCCTGTTATTGACCTCTTCGCCCAACTTCACCGCCTGGTACTGATAGTCGAGCGCAATGGCAAACATTCCTTGTTCTTCATAGACGCGGGCAATATTATAGATGGGGTTGACGATGGCCCTCCTCACGCCGATTTGCTGACCAATCTTTAGTGCCACCGTCAAATAGTCCAGCGACTTTCGATAATCTTTTCTTTTCAAGAAAATATAAC
Organism: Cyclobacteriaceae bacterium; assembly: GCA_041484175.1. Lineage (GTDB taxonomy): Bacteria > Bacteroidota > Bacteroidia > Cytophagales > Cyclobacteriaceae > ELB16-189. Next base: position 6,004 of record JBGPGZ010000242.1, read on the forward strand.
CCATCAGGTTGTTGGCAAAGGCAATCCCTTCCTTGTACTTCACCGCCTCCATCAGGGAAAGGGATCGGGTGGCATAGTGAATTGCCAGCGAATCATTGCGCTGGTGTGCGTAGATCCAACCGATGGCGCCGTCAAGCTGGGCAATCTCCTGACGATCGTTCAGTTCTTCCTGCATCTTTAGCGCACTGAAGAAATGTTCCAGCGCGCCCTGGTAGTTTCCCTGTGCCTCGTGCACTTCTCCAATGCGTTCCAGCGTTAGTGCATGGTATCGCTTAAAGGAATGGGTACCCAACAGCTCCAGCCCCTTCGTATACAGTTGGATCGCTCCCTTGTAGTCCCCCTGCAGAAAGAATAACTCACCGCGGTTAATAAAATAAAACATCTGCAACTCAGGGTCTTCAAATTCCACGGCGACTTTATATA
>JBGPGZ010000243.1:0-6425 GCA_041484175.1 Cyclobacteriaceae bacterium
GGAAGGGTAATTAGCAATTGGTAATTGGTAATTAGTAATTAGTGGTTAGTTGTTAGTGGTTAGGGATTACCAATTACCAATTACTAATTACCAATTACTAATTACCAATTACCAATTACTAATGACCTATATGTTAATCCAATTCTCCATTATCTTCTTTCCGTGCTCCGTCAAAATTGATTCCGGATGGAATTGAACGCCACGCACATCATATTTTCTATGAGCCAACGCCATCACCAACCCTTCGTCATTGGTTGCTGTTACCTCCAGTTCGTTTGTAATACTATCGGGAACGACAGCCCAGGAATGGTAATGAGTGACCTCAAAACTTTTGGGAACGTCCCGGAAAAGGCGCTCCTGGCTTTTTAGCACGGTCGCCCGCGAAGTAACTCCATGGAGAACCTTGGGGATATTATACAATTGAGCGCCATACACCTCTGCAATTCCCTGATGCCCAAGGCAAACGCCCAAAATACTTTTCGTTGCGCCATATTCCATCACAACCTGTTTCATGATCCCCGCCTCGTCCGGAATTCCCGGACCGGGGGACAGGAGGATCTTGTCGTATTTTTTTATCTCCTCTACGCGGATCTTGTCGTTCCTGAAAATATCAGGCGCATAGCCAAGCTCCCGAAGAATGTGAACGAGGTTGTAGGTAAAAGAATCGTAATTATCGAGGACTATTATCTTCATACATTTTGTTTCTATGAGTACCCGGCATTTTAGAACCCGGAGTCTGACGCCTCCAAGGTGTCTTGACGCCTAAGGGCAGTCTCTTTTCTCAAATCTTCTCCGCCATGTCAATTGCCTTCCGTAAAGCCTCTAACTTATTATTCACTTCCCGCAACTCGCTCTCGGGGTCTGATTTGGCCACGATGCCCGCCCCGGCCTGATAAATTAATTGGTTGTCTTTGCTTAAGAATGTTCTGATCATAATCGCCTTGTTAAAGTCTCCTTTGAAACCGATAAAGCCGATAGCACCTCCGTAAAAGCTTCGGTTGATGTTTTCGAATTGATTGATCAAGGTCATGGCCATATGCTTTGGGGCACCGGAAAGAGTCCCCGCAGGGAAGGTATCGGCGGCAAGTTTCAGGGGAGATGTGCCTTCATGAAGTTTACCCGTCACTTTGGAGACCAAATGGATAACATGCGAATAGTATTGGATTTCCTTAAACACTTCGACCTTTACCTCTCTTGAATCACGGCTTAAATCATTGCGCGCAAGATCAACAAGCATCGTGTGTTCTGAATTTTCCTTTTCATCCTGTGAGAGTTTCGCTGCCAGATCGGCATCCTCCTGATCATTCCCCGATCGTCTGAATGTACCGGCTATCGGATAAATGCTTGCTATGCCATTTTTAATTTGAATCTGCGCTTCCGGCGATGATCCGAATATCTTAAAACTCCCGTAATCAAAATAAAACAAATAAGGGGATGGATTGATGGACCGGAGAGCACGGTAGACGTTAAACTCATCGCCTCTGAAACCGCGGGTGAACCTTCTCGATAAGACTATTTGAAACACATCTCCCCGGAAGCAATGTTGAATCCCTGATTGCACCATTTTCAAAAACTGAGAATCGGACACATTGGAGGTCTCTTGCTGGGTGGATCTAAAGGAGAATGTGGAGAATCGATTGCTGTAAATGATCTTTTCCAGTTTCTCCAACCCTCTGTTACTCCCGCCGGTTGACCCATCGTACGAGCTCTCAAATAAAGTCAACTCGTTTGAAAAATGATCTACCACAATCACATAGCGATAGACTTTGTACAGAATATCGGGCACCGGCTTCTCCGTAATAGTAAGCTCAATATCTTCGAAAAACCGGACCGCGTCATAAGTGATGTATCCGAAAAGACCGGATGAGCTGAATTTCTGATGCGTCTGGTCAACTTCAAAAGACTGTCTGAATTCATCCAACCTTGCGATGACCTGACTTTTCGTGTTGATAGACTCTTTCGTCTTCGATTTATCCGGATAACTCAACTCTATCAGATTATCTTTTACCTGAAAGGAAGCAATCGGATCGCAACAAATAAATGACAAACTATTTTCGTGCCCGTGATAGTCGGAGCTTTCCAGTAAAATACTTCCTGCAAATACATCACGGATTTTTAAATAAATATTCACCGGCGTAAGGGTGTCAGCCAGGAGCCTCTTAGATTGGGTTGTCAGTTTGTATTTCATAAGATTCTGTTTTACCCCGCCACCGGGGAGGCAAAAAATGAAGCCCGCCCCGACGGATCGGGGCGGGCTTCTAAAATATTTTAATTTAGTTTAACTATAGCATAGCCGCTCACCGATCGAAATTCGAACGATGCCACCACCAAGCTATGGTATTGAAATTCTTCATTATTCAGCGGCTTCTGCCTTTTTCTTTGTTGTTCTTTTTGCCTTCGGCTTTACTTCGACCGTTTCAACGGGTTCCACCGCCATTAAAACCGGCTTAATCAATGCATGTCTCTTTAATCTTGCCTTAATCGAGGCTCTTTTTCTGGAGTTGCCATACGAGCCCATCCAGCGCTTACCTTTCTTTGATTTCTTATCGCCTTTTCCCATTTCAATTTAACTTTCTGGTGCAATAATAGCGAAGGGCTCGATCTTTACAAAATCCTCGCAGAAATTGCGACTCCATCACTACCCCGATCGGGTGGCCCCGGCTGGCTACCATATTCTCAGCCGGTCCTTTTCATCGCGATACATTTTATCACCCTTTTTCACACCAAAGGCATTATAAAACTCCTGCATGTTTGATAGTGGCCCATTGGCGCGATAGTTTTCAGGTGAATGTACATCCGTAAGAATGAGCGTTCGCAAGGCTTCATCGCGGTATTTTGCCCTCCAAATAGAGGCCCAGGACATAAAAAACCGTTGCTCCGTGGTCAGCCCGTCGATCAGCGACGGCTTCTGGTTGGTTTCCCGAAAAAAGCGACGAAGTCCTTCATAGGCGACATTGACTCCACCCAAGTCCCCTATGTTTTCTCCTAAGGTAAATTGCCCCTGGACGAATATACCCGGCAGGGGTTGGTATTTGTTGAACTGCGCCGCCAGCAATTTGCCCTTTTCCTTAAATTTCCTGAGATCTTCCTGACTCCACCAGTTATTTAAGTTTCCTGACGCATCAAACTGGCTGCCCTGGTCGTCAAATCCGTGAGAAATTTCATGGCCTATTATGCTGCCGATACCTCCATAGTTCACCGCCTCATCCGCACGATAATCATAAAACGGAGGTTGTAATATGCCGGCCGGAAAAACAACCTCATTAAACCGGGGATTATAATAGGCATTCACGGTTTGGGGTGTCATAGCCCAGTCGGTTTTGTCAACTGGCTTTCCCAACCTATGGATTTGCTCCTGAACCTGATATTTTGAAGCATTCAGGATATTGCCGTAGTATGAACTATTTTCCCCAATCTTGTCGATTATCAATCCTGTGAAATTTTTCCATTTGTCCGGGTATCCAATCTTAACCGTAAAAGCGCTCAATTTTTTGAGTGCCATTTCTTTTGTCGAGTCCGACATCCAATCGAGTTGTTTGATACGGTTTGCAAATGCAAACTTGATATTCTCGACCATGTATTCTGCCCTTTTCTTGGCTTCCGGTGGAAAAACTTCCGCGACATAAAGTCGGCCCATTGCTTCACCCAGGTAATTGTCGGAGACATTGAGTACCCGCTCCCATCGCGGGCGAATCTGCTTTGCACCCAAAAGATATTTTGCATTAAAGTCAAAGGACTCTTTGACAAACCCATGGTTTAAGAAGGGTGCCGCTGCGCGGACTACGGTCCAGCGCAGATACGCCTTCAGGTCATCGAGGGTAAAGGTCTTAACGACCTTCTCACAGGCCATCAGAAAAGCCGGTTCGGTTACAATGAGAGAGTCTTCCTGAATACCCAAGGCATTGAAGTAGACAGGCCAGCGGATGGATGGCGCCAGATCTGAAAGTTCATTCATTGCTTTTTTATTGTATTGCCTTGCCGGGTCCCTCTTGTTTTCTTTGGTAAGCGTCGCATTGGCAAGTTCGGTTTCCAAAATCAGAATCCGCTCGGCCGATTTCCTTGCCTTTGCTCCATCCCACCCGGCCAGTATCAACATGCCGGCGATGTGTTGTTTGTACTGATCGCGCGTCTCTTTTGATTTTGCGTCCGGTTTCAAATAATAGTCGCGCTCTGGCAACCCGATTCCACCGGAACCCAAATAAGTGACCGCTTTTTGGCTATTCTTCAGATCCGGGGCCACGCTCATATTGAAAAAGGCATCTCCGGCCATCAGATCTTCTTCGACCAGGAAATTTTGCAATTCCGCTTTGCCCGTAATCTTTTCTATTGCTGCCAATATCGGTTTTAGCGGCCTTATACCTGTCTTCTCTGCCAACAGTGAATCCATGCCGATTTGATAAAAGTCAGTGGCTTTCCGTTGATCGGTTCCTTCCTGGTATAGCTGGCTCTCCGCAGCTTTATTGAGTGCCTGCAACAGGATTTTGTTGTTATGTTCCTGAACTTCGTTGAATGAGCCCCAGGTTCCCCGGTCAGGTGGAATGACTGTTCTTGATAACCAGCCTCCGTTGACAAACCGGAAGAAATCGTCTCCCGCCCGAACAGTTGTATCACGGTTGGAAAGCATGATACCTACACCATCCGGCAATCTATTTTCGTTTGCCGATGGTGAGCACGCTGCCATCCATACAAAAGCGAGAAACACAAATATCCCTTTGTTCATGGTTTGAAATCCGATTTGCTGTAAATTAGGAAACTAATATTAATACCATTGCTGTTTTTACTATAAATGGAAAGTGATGGCAAAACCCACTCTTGAACTCATCCAAATCCTTCGCGCCGCGGCCAAGAAATTGGAAGCCAGCCCGCGATACCAATGGGGCCACATGGGGGCGTGCAATTGCGGATTTTTGGCGCAGCAAGTGACCAGGCTTTCGCAAGCCGAAATTCACCGTCGTGCATTGCTCCGCTGCGGCGATTGGAGCGAACAACTCAACGACTATTGTCCGGTCAATGGCCTTCCATTCGATGATGTGATTACCGAACTGATTGCGATCGGTTTTGATTCGGATGATTTAAAGCACCTGGAAAGACTTTCTGATCCGAAAATATTGAGGACGTTGCCCCTGTCCGGCCGAAACCTCAGGCACAATGTAAAAACGGATGTGGTGAAGTATATGAAAACATGGGCGGGAATCCTGGAAGATGAATTGCTGCCCGATATAACCATACCTTGGCCTCAAAAAGAAGTCTTAGCCGCTTCGCTAATTTCTTGAACGCAATTGCTCCCCCAAAGCTATCGGAATCCTTGCCCTGAAATGGCTTCATCATTTAGCACAGGGCAACGCCCTGTGTTTAGTCAATCGTAGTGTCTCTTGCCCTGAAAGGGCTTCATCGAATAACTTGAAACGTTGATCATAAACATTTAGTCCCACACATATCTTTCATCATACTCAATCCCATACTCTTTAAAGAGAGTCCTGCATTCATCCTGAAAAGAAACCTTCTGATGATGTTCTTTTTGATAAGCTGCTAAGAATGTGCACGTGATCAAGATATCCGCCTGCCTTGACAGGTTGGCACTCTAATTCCCGGCATACTCCACCGATATAATTGAACACCTCGTTCTCAATGGCCTCATCGATCATACGATTGCGGTGTTTGGTGCTGAAGATGATATGGAGGAAAATTTTGGTTAAGGATTGTGGCATAGGTCATTGGTTGTTTGCCGATGCACAAGGGGAAAAACCCTTTCAGGCCTGTCCGCCGAAGCTCTTAGCGCAGGCGGGGTATTATTCGTAAGGGCTTTCTCATCACAGGGCGTTGCCCTGTGCTAAATGATTTAACCCTTTCAGGGTATCAAAGAAAGGAAATAGGAAGAACCCAACCATGAATTTTCCGATTCGGAAAACCGTACAAATCAAATTCCCACATCCTGTGACTCCCTCACACAACGTTTTTTTTACTCCTACCTTGTACCTTTTCCAATAAGACGGCTTTCATTTCTTGAAATTTGAATGTGGGCGAATAATTCAAACCATGTTATTCCTTATTCTTGTCGGGCAACAGAAACGGTATAATCTTGGCACTAATTGCCTACTGCCTATTGCCCGATGCCTACTTGTCGTGGACATGCGGCAGCTTGAATAAAGTACAATCCTTGGGCTTGTTCTCCTGGTTCACAAACCGGAACCACTTTTCAAGCGTGACTTCTTTCACCAACCCGGCTTTCAAAAGCACTTTCTCAGAGGCTACGTTATCAACATCTACAAAGGTGCCGACGCGATAAATTCCTGGTAACACGCCTAAGACTCCCATCATCCGCAAACAAGCTTCTGTGGCAAAACCTTGGCCCCAATGCTGCGGACCTAAAATATAACCAAACTGGATTTTGCCCTGATCATCCGGGCCATGCTGCGGCAAGCCCC
>JBGPGZ010000244.1:0-6380 GCA_041484175.1 Cyclobacteriaceae bacterium
ATATATGGTTGTTGTCGCCGGTGTAACGATGATTCCAGTTCCGGAAACATAACCAACAAATGGAGGTATGCCGGGGATCGTAAAATCAAACGGGCCGGTTCCTCCGATAATGTCAACTTGCAATATGGTGCTTTGTCCTGCACAAATGGGGTTTGTTCCAATCAAGCTCAATGTAGCGCTGGTAGGAGACGGATTTACCGTGACCGTTGCCGCGCTGCCACCGGCGCCGGCGCACGAAGTTGCATCGCTCACACTGACGATGGTGTAGGTGGTTGAAGTAACGGGGCTTACGACAACGGTGTTTCCATTGCTGATTCCTACAAGGGGAGTTGTGATAGTGCCATCGCTATAGCTAACATCAAAGGGACCTGTTCCGGTTAATGCAAAGGTCAGCGTGCTGCTCTGACCCGAACAGATGGGGCTTGGACTTGCTGTGATCGTTGCTGTCGGCACCGGGTTAACAGTAACCGGTACACTCCCGGCTCCTGTAACTGTGCAACCTTTTGAATCGGTGACCATTACTCCCGCCAGACTAAACGTAGTCGTTACGGCAGGGGAAACGATGATTCCACTTCCGGAAACATAACCGACAAGCGGAGCGATACCAGGAATCGTAAAATCAAACGGTCCGGTTCCCCCTACAATACTTACTTGCAGTATGGTGCTTTGTCCTGCGCAAATAGGATCTGTCCCAATCAAACTCAAAGTGGCACTGGATGGCGGCGTACTCACCGTTACCGTTGCACTGCTACCCGATACTCCAAAGCAGGTGTTGGCATCTTTTATACTGGTAATAGTATAGGTTCTTGTAGCCGGTGGGCTAACGATCACCGTTTGCCCGGACAGGATCCCATTCAAGTTGAAGGGCGAAATTCCGTCGCTGTAAATAACGTCGAACGGCCCTGTGCCTGTCAAGGTGAAGGTGAGTGTTGCGCTGCCTTGTCCGGCACAGATGGCGGCGGGTGATGCCGTTACTATTGCCGTCGGCAAAGGATTGACTGTGACTGTTGCGCTACCGGCGCCAGCTACGGTACAACCTTTTGAATCCGTGATGGTATTTCCAGCCAGCGTGTAGGTTGTTGTTAGCGCAGGTGTTACATTGATAAGGCTCCCGCTGATATAGCCAACCTGAGCGCCTAAGCCTGTGATTGAGAAATCATAGGGACCTGTGCCTCCGACAATGTCCACCTTTAAAGTCGTACTCTGACCCGCACAAATAGGACTGGCTCCGGCTAAACTCAAGGTGGCGCTGGTCGGTGGGGCGCTTACCGTTACGGTCGTATTGCTGCCGGGTAATCCCGGGCACGAAGTGGCATCCGTGACGCTGGTAATTGTATAGGTAGTTGTGACAAGCGGAGCAACAACAACAGTGTGTCCTGTGGAAACCCCAACCAAATTAAATGTCGTTGAGCCATCGCTATAACTTACGTTGAAGGGCCCAGAACCCGTAAGGGTGAACGTGAGCGTTGAATTGCCTTGACCCGCGCAAAGGGTAGCTGGTGAAGCATTTACAACAGCAACTGGAATCGGATTAACGGTGACTGTTGCTGTTCCTGCACCAGCCACGGTACACCCGTTGGCGTCTGTCACCAGTCCTCCAAGAGTATATACAGTGGTTGAAACAGGACTCACCGGCAATGGATTTCCTGAAGAGTAGCCTGCTACCGCTCCGTAGTTTGTTATGTTAAAACTGAATGGAGCTGTACCCCCTACAATATTGACGCTTAAGTTAGTGCTTTGACCTGCGCAGATTGTCGCATCACCCAATAAAGTTGCGGATGTCGGCGAATTGTGCAGGTTGATCGTGACCGAGCCGCTCATGAGCGTGGGGGTGCATAGATCATCCGCAGCGAGAACGGTCAATACATCTCCATTCACGAAACTTCCGCTTGGCAGGGTGAGCGTGATGGCAGCACCAGTACCGCTTACTCTTACCCCCGTCGGATTTCCATTTTTCAGGATTTCATAATAGGACAACGGGAGTGTCAGTACCTGCGAAGAAGTCAAACTGATTGTCGCGGGATCGCCGGAACAAATATTTTCGGGGCTAAGGGTAGATACCGTTTGAACGATCGGAGATGGATCCGTAATGGTGATAGGACCAACAGTGCTTGTGCAATTGGAACCAATATCCGAAACGATCACGGTATAATCGCCTCCATTCAACCCCGTTACAGTATTTGAATTGGGAAATGGTCCAAATCCGTTATTGGAAGTCCATGCGTAATTGTAGGACCCGGTTCCACCGACAGCTGTTATGGTGATTTGTCCATCCGGTGTCGAACAATTTGAATTATTTGTCTTGGAGCCAAGCGATGCATTGACAGCAGAAATGTTGTTAATCGCAACAAAAGTTGAATAATTCGGGTTTGCACCGTCGCCATCGGAAATGGATAGAAGGTATGTGTCCGGACGCAGATTCGAAACATTAACCGGAACCCCCAGCGTTATGGGAACGAAGCCAGTTTGGCCAAAGCTGATTCCAAAATAAAAAAGACTAAAAGGCGCAACGCCTCCGGTAACGGTAAAATTGATTGAGCAATTAAAAAGTCCCCCGCATGCATCTATTTTTGCAGGAGGATCAGGACTTACAGTGGCTTGAGAAAATGCGGCACTCCAAGCAAACAAAAACCCAATTACCAAAAAATATTTTTTCACCCGGGTAAGCATTAAAAAATCATTTCGACTTTATCTCTATTGTCATCTGCTTGGCACATTCCTTTCTGGATGTATCAATTATCAGAAAATCATAAAATCCAGCTTTTAACCCCGTTAATCTCTGGTCATCCACCTGCTTCCACACCTTCTCCTCATGAGGTTGAGCAACGAAAATTTTCAGGCTCTTCAAAGAGATTTCCGACCCAACATTCAGAATGATCTCTCCGTTGTGAAGTCCGTTGCTGGTATGTACTATCGCTGCTTTAACAGGAATTTCACAGAAGGGAAGACTTTGAGCACAAAGGTCCGATGCGAAAAACAGGATAAATAATATACTGATTGTAAATACCTTAGAATACCTCATTTCAAGAAAATATTCAAAAATTACATAATAATAGATAACCTTCAAAAATCTATAGTAACCCAATAAAACATGTAAAAATGGGGCTAATGCAAAAAATAACCTATCCCTAAAATGACATTACCCCATTCAGGTAATATTTCGATTAAAAAATGTCGTTTTCAAAACCTTCTTTGGAGGATTTCGCTCATGATAAAGGCTTTTCTGAATCCGCCCGGGGTCTTAATTTCTTTGGCGAATTCAGCCGCCAGGTTTCGTGATTCCCCTTGCTGATAGCCCTTAAATTGACCAAACCGAATGATTGTATCCTCCAGCTTTAATGACTCTTCCAAAGAAGGTCTGAAAAATGCTTCTTGTTTTGCCTTCTCGTATATATCATAGGTCTTCTGCCGCTCCGTATGGGTATCATGGATCTGTTCTAATCTCTTTTCTTCGGTTTTGGCCTCATCTTCATAATCTTCCACTTCAACAGTACTGGTCGTGGCGACAGGTTCGGGTCGTACAGTCTTGGCCCCCTGGATTTCACGCAACAACTCTTCAAAGGTCATCGGTTTAGAACCCTCTTCCTCGACCGGTCGCTGGCGCGAGGGCATTTCGGAAGAATCAGGTTCAACGGGCTTCGGCTTCTTGCGCGCCCTGGCAATGAGCGTAATCACGATCACAATCAACCAAATCCAAAACTGAATATTGTCCATACTGATTCAAAGATACCGAAATAATTGAAAAAACAGTGTTTTCGGGTCTTGAACCTGCATCTGAAAAATGTGGATCGTTTGCGAATAGCATATTTTCCAAATGCCAATCCTACGGTTATCTTTGCCGACCTAAATCAGTAGACTTGTGTCGGCGCGCGATCTTAGGATTCACAAGGATGATAGTCCGACCGAAATAGACAACCACTAATCAGGAAACGTATTCATGCAGTTATCGAAGTTGGAGATCAAAGGGTTTAAGAGTTTTGCCGATAGGGTAGTTATCAATTTTGACGAAGGAATTACCGGCATTGTGGGTCCAAACGGGTGCGGAAAATCAAATATCGTTGATTCGATCCGATGGGTGCTCGGCGAGCAGAAAACCAGCGCCTTGCGATCGGAGAAGATGGAAAACATCATTTTCAACGGAACGAATCAGCGGTCTCCACTTCAAATGGCCGAGGTCTCCCTCACCATCAATAATACAAAGAACATCCTGCCCACCGAATATTCTCAGATAACGATAACGCGGCGGCTCTATCGCTCCGGGGAAAGCGAATATTTGCTCAACGGCGTGACTTGCCGTTTAAAAGACATCACCAACTTATTTCTTGACACGGGCATCGCCTCCAACAGCTACGCTATCATTGAGTTGGGGATGGTGGACGATCTTCTCAACGACCGCGACAATTCACGCAGGATGCTTTTTGAAGAGGCTGCGGGTATTTCGAAATTCAAGAAGCGTAAAAAGGAAACGCTGAAAAAACTGGAAGATACCGACGCCGATCTGGAGCGTGTAGAGGATTTGCTTTTCGAAATTGAGAAGAACATGAAGAGTCTTGAAAAGCAGGCCAGGCAAACCGAGACCTACTACAAGATCAAAGAAGACTACAAAGAGAAGAGCCTCCAACTTGCCAGGGTAGTCGTTCACAAGCAAAAGGAAACATTCGGTGCAATCAGCCGGCAGGTGGATGCCGAAAATGACCGCAAGGTAAAATTGGCCTCCGACATGGCCGAAAAAGAATCCTTGATCGAAAAGTCAAAAGCGGAACTGGTCATCAAAGAAAAAACGCTCTCGACACGTCAAAAGGCGATCAACGAATATGTTGGCAACATCCGCCACCATGAAAGCGAAAAACAAATCAAGAATGAGCGCCTACGTTTTCTCAACGATCGGGTAAGCAACCTCAAAGACCAGATTGACCAGGATAAGAAGAGTAACGAGCGGGCCAGGTTCAGCGTTCAGAGCCTGGAAGCCGAAAGGGCATCGGCCGAGACAATTTTGAAAGATATTACGGCGAAATTAGATTCGCTGAAATCCGAATACGAAACGCAGAAGACAGCAACGTACACGATGCAAGGCGAATCGGACGCGCTGCGTCAGGTTCATCGCGGGAAGCAGGAAGAATTTTTTCAGCTAAACAAAGCCGCCGAAATCCGGGAAATCCAGGTTTCCTCGTTTAAGCAAGAACTGGACCGGACCGCCTCCGATACCAATCAGCAAAGCGCGAGCCTGGTCGAATTTGAAAAGAAACTGATCGTACTGCAGGAGGAAATCGGTCAAAAAAATGCTCACCTCGACAAACTCAAACACGAAGAGGATGAGGTGATCGAGCGCATCGCCTCCCTCGAGAAAACGATCGACATGATCCGCGAGGAGATGAATGAAAACGGTCGCAAACTCGACGCACGACAAAATGAATATCAGCTAACCAAGTCATTGGTTGAAAACTTGGAGGGTTTTCCCGAAGCCATCAAGTTCCTGAAAAAGAATGTGGGCTGGACAAAGAATGCCCCGCTTCTTTCGGACATCCTTTCCACTTCCGAAGAGTACCGTGTACCGATTGAGAATTATTTAGAACCGTATCTCAACTATTATATCGTTGAGCACGAAGCGGAGGCGTATGAAGCCATCAATATCCTGAGCGATGCCAGCAAAGGCAAGGCCAACTTCTTTATTCTGGATGCCTTTGAAAAGTTTCATGCCGCCCCGATCCAGATGTACCCCAATGCCTTTCCTGCCACCCAGATCATTGAATTCGATCAAAAGTATTCCAAACTCATGGCGCACATTCTCGATAAGGTGTATGTCTATGAAGGAGATACAAGATCGATTCCAGCCGATGACGACAATACCTTTATCACCAGGAGTGGAAAAGTAACGCGCAGAAAATTCAGCCTGTCCGGCGGATCGGTGGGTTTATTTGAAGGGAAGAAAATAGGACGGGCGAAGAACCTGGAGAAACTTGACAAAGAGATCAAAGAGCTTTCCAAAAAAGTAGAGCATATCCGTCATAGTTTGCTAGACCGCCAGCGCGAATTGGAGCGACTGCGCAATAACACGTTCAAACAGCAAATCGGAGAAGCGCAAAATGCAATCAAGCTGGTCAACGACGAGTACATTTCCGTGCGGACCAAGCAGGAGCAGTTTTCCAACATGCTCAGCAGCGCAGGTTTGCGCAGGGAGGACATCCTGGAAAGGATTGATGCTTTGCTCAAGGAGCTGGACGACCTCAAACCCAAGGCCCAGATTGCCAAGCAGGAATTTGAACATGAGGAAGAGAAACTTGCTTTTATTACCGAAGACCTCGCTGCACACAATGAATCGCTCGGACAGAAATCGGCAGCCTATAATGAACAGAATATTTTCTTCCATCAGCAGGAAAACA
>JBGPGZ010000245.1:0-6364 GCA_041484175.1 Cyclobacteriaceae bacterium
AACCTCGCCTGGCCAGGTAAATGGAGATCAAAGAACCCACAAGCCCGGCCCCTACAATCGTGATTTGGTTGGTTTTCTTAATCATCGCAGAATAATTTGAACTAAAAGTATGTCAATTTCAGGCTTCAAAGTTATGACTAAAATCAGCCGCGTTCCTGCTATTTGTCCCAACCCGTCAGACCGCTTGAACCAGCCTGACGGGGTTTCTGACGCTCGAAGAGGTCTGGCGGTTGCCGGATGGCTTCAGACAGCCAAAGAATTTTTAAAAATAGTTGCAAACCGATAAACCTCCTCAAACGTGTTGTACAAGGGCACGGGTGCTACACGGATCACATCCGGCTCCCTCCAGTCTGCGACGACTCCATTGCTGGTCAATCTCCGGAAAACGTTCTTGCCATTTCTTTTCATCAAGATAGAAAGCTGACACCCCCGCTGACGTGGATCAGCCGGCGTAATTATCAGGAATTGATCACTATTCATTTCGTTGAGGAGAAATTCAAGATAACCCGTCAGTAGTTCACTTTTTTTGCGAAGGGATTTCATTCCAGTCCGCTGAAAAATTTCAAGAGAGGCCAATTGAACTGCACCCGAAATGACCGGGAAATTGGAAACCTGCCAGCCATCCACACCGGGCATCGGACGAAAGCCTTTTTTCATGCGGAACCGTTCGCGCTCATCCTGTCCCCACCAGCCTGCCAGTCGGGGAAGATTGAAACTGCGATGATGGCGTTGATGAACAAAAGCGCCGCCAACGCCGCCAGGTCCTGAATTGAGGTACTTGTAACTGCACCATACGGCAAAGTCGACATCGTCTTTGTGAAGATGAAGTACTACATTTCCTATCGCATGAGCGAGATCAAAGCCAACCATAGCACCTGCCTTGTGCCCGGCCGTACTGATCGCCGGGAGATCAAAAAACTGCCCCGAATAATATTGCACAGCGCCGAAGATCACCATCGCCACTTGACCGGCATTGTCTTCAATTGATTTTATGATGTCTTCGGTACGAAGGTGGAATTCTCCAGGTCGCGGTTTCAGTTCAACCAGGACGTCCATTGGATTTAATCCGTGGAGCTTTGCCTGGGATTCAAAAGCATATTGATCGGAAGAGAAGGCACCCGCTTCCGTAATGATCTTAAACCGCGAGGCCGTTGGCCTGTAAAACGAAATCATCATCAAATGCAAATTCACGGTAAGCTGATTCATGGCTACCACTTCGGCGGGTTTGGCCCCCAGGATCGCGGCCAGGGTCTCTTTGCCGAATTTGTGGTAATAGAGCCAGGGATGTCGCGCGTGGAAGTGCGCTTCCACGCCCAGCTTTGCCCAGTCCTGCAGTTCCTTTGCGATAAACTCGTTCGCTTTCCGTGGCTGAAGCCCCAATGAATTACCCGTCAGATACAGGGAGGGCTTGCCTTTGATCGTTGGGATATGAAATTGCTGATGAACCGTTTTCAGCGGATCGCTTTTGTCAAGACGTTTGGCAAATGACAATGCGTTTATGAATTTCATTCAAACGAGTGAAAGGAATGATCAATAGTAGGTCGCTTGATAAGTTTAAACAAACCTTGGGTCTGCCTCCATCAGGGCCCCGCAGTTTTTGCATGTTCGCTTGGTTTTGTCTCCATAGAATTCGCGAAAGCGGGGGATAAAGTCCTTTTCGATATTCGTTAAGTGAAAATAGGTTTCATGCAACTTATGGTTACATTTTTCACAAAACCATAAAAGTCCATCGTTTTCATTTTCGTGGCGTTTGCATTCTATGACAAGGCCAACCGTCCCCGCCGGGCGTATGGGGCAATGAGGGACGCTTCCGGGCAGCAAGAACATTTCACCCTCTTTAATCGGGATCTCCACCGCTTTGCCATCTTCCTGGATCTTCACTTTGACATCACCCTCCAGCTGGTAATACAATTCTTCGGTCACATTAAAATGATAGTCTTTCCGGGCATTCGGCCCACCCACGATCATCACGATGTAATCACCCGCATCGGCATAGAGATTTTTGTTTCCTACGGGAGGCTTTAGCAAGTCGCGGTTATCTGCGATCCATTGCTTGAGGTTAAAGGGTTTGCGAATGGCCATAAAATTCTGTTTGAAAAAATCGGTCCAGGAATGGCGTTTTAACTACTCCATCGTTCAAGCTTGTGAATATTGTGTGTAAAGAGCCCCGCAACAATTCCGGGGAAGCCGAATTCTTTTAGCTTCTCTTTCACCCGCGTCTTCATTTCTTCCAATTTTAGTTCGGGCTGGGTAAATTTTCCGGATTGAAAACAGTGGCTGCAAAACCGGATTGATTTTGTTCCATCGGCGTTCGTTCCGCCGCCATGCTCGTCACGCTTTAAGGGCATGCCACAACTTTGGCAATTCTTATAGACCTTGTCCATATCCTTCTTATTTTTTTAGTTAGGAAAGTTAGTGTTCTTTTATATTTACTAAAAATTAAAAGATGGATATTAATCTGAAAGGCAAAAAAGCCATCGTTTGTGGAAGTACCCAGGGTATCGGCAAGGCTTCTGCTATTGAACTTGCGTTGCTGGGAGCGACCGTTATATTGATCGCGCGCAACGAGGAGAAATTGAAAGAAACGCTGGCGGAACTGCCTGTTCCATACGGGCAAAATCACGATTACCGGGTGGCCGATTTTACCTTTCCGGATCAGTTAAAAAAGGCAACCGACCTCCTTACTGCGAAACAAGACATTCATATCCTGATAAACAACACCGGAGGGCCTCCGGCAGGACAGGCGATCGATGCGCAACCGGAAGATTTTCTCAGTGCCTTCAGGAGCCATTTAATATGCAATCAAATCCTGGTGCAGGCGACCGTGCCGGGCATGAAGCGAAACAAGTATGGAAGGATTATCAACATTATTTCGACATCGGTTAAAGCACCGATCAAAGGTTTGGGTGTTTCAAATACCATCCGGGGAGCCGTTGCCAACTGGTCAAAAACCCTCTCTCTTGAGCTCGCGCCGTTCGGAATTACAGTAAACAACATCTTGCCAGGCAGCACCAAAACCGGCAGGATTGAGTTTATCATCCAAAATAGGGCGGCGAAATCAGGAAGGCCTGCGGATGAAATCAGATCCGAAATGATTGATGAAATTCCAGCGGGCCGCATGGCGGAGGCCAGCGAAGTGGCGGCGGCGGTTGCATTTCTGGCAAGCCCATCGGCAGGTTATATCAATGGTGTAAATTTACCGGTGGATGGTGGACGAACTGGGAGTTTGTAAATTGACGCGCACCAAGTCTGAATAAGATCTCAAAAATGAATGGGAGGGATGCAAAAAATTCTGAATTATATCAACGGAAAATTAATAGAGCCCCGCTCCGGCAACTATCATGACAACTACGATCCAGCCGAAGGCAAGGTGTATAGTTTTGTTCCGGATTCGGACGCGCGCGACATAACGCAGGCGGTGACGGCGGCTAAAGCTGCCTATGCGGGGTGGTCCACCATGGCGGCGAATCAGCGATCGATCCTTCTTCAAAGAATTGCCGATTTAATTGACCGGGATTTGGATAAGTTGATTTTGGCAGAAAGTGTTGACAATGGCAAACCGCTGAAACAAGCGGAGGCCTTGGATATCCCCCGCGCCTCAGCTAATATCCGTTTTTTTGCTACGGCGATTCTTCATGTTGAATCCGAATCACACATGACGGATACTGATGCGCTCAATTACACGACGCGAACACCCATCGGCGTTGTGGGGTGTATCTCACCATGGAATTTACCACTCTATTTATTTACCTGGAAAATTGCTCCTGCCCTTGCTGCCGGAAATACGGTAGTGGCAAAGCCGTCGGAACTTACGCCGATGACCGCATTCTTATTTTCCGAACTTTGCATCGAAGCGGGTTTGCCGCCAGGGGTCTTGAATATTGTTCATGGACTGGGAAATAAGGCGGGCCAGGCAATTATTGAACATCCGGAAATCACGGCAATTTCGTTCACCGGTGGAACCGTCACCGGGAAAATAATTGCGGCGACCGCTGCTCCGATGCTTAAAAAGCTTTCCCTGGAACTCGGCGGAAAAAACCCAAATATCATTTTTGCCGATTGTGATTTTGAGCAAGCCATGAATGGCTCTCTCAACTCATCCTTTTCCAATCAAGGAGAGATTTGCCTTTGTGGTTCCCGGATACTGGTCGAGGCCGGTTTGTATGACCGTTTTGTAGAAGAGTTTGTAAAAAGGACAAAAAACTTAAAACTGGGGGACCCGCTGGAGGAATCGACAAGAATCGGGGCCCTGGTATCGCAAGGGCATTTGAATAAAGTGCTTTCGTACGTCGAGCTGGCCAAACAGGAAGGGGGAACGATTCTGGCAGGAGGAAAACAGGTCAGGGTAGAGGGCCGTTGCGCAAACGGATATTTTGTAGAAGCAACGGTTATCGTTGGATTAAATCAGGACTGCAGAACCAACCAGGAAGAAATTTTTGGTCCTGTGGTCACCATCATGCCTTTTCATCAGGAAGAGGAGGCAATCCGGTTTGCCAATGCCACTGCTTATGGATTGTCGGCGACACTCTGGACGGAGAATCTGAAGCGCGCTCACCGGGTAGCGCATCAATTGAAGAGCGGAGTCGTCTGGGTGAACTGCTGGCTTCTGCGCGATTTGCGGACCCCCTTTGGGGGAATGAAACAATCGGGCGTTGGGCGTGAAGGGGGATGGGAGGCTTTGCGTTTTTTTACCGAGGCAAAAAATATCTGCATCAAACTTTAGCCCGTGAGTTTTTTCGACATCAATAATATCTTTTTCAAAATGGGGGGCTATTCCATGAGCTACCTGGAGTTTTTTGGAGTCATAGCAGGAGCCGTCGCCGTGTGGCTCTCGGCCAAGGGCAACATCTGGAGCTGGCCGATTGGGATTGTTAACGTGACACTGTTTTTCTTTCTCTTTTTCCAGGTGCAGCTTTATCCTGATATGTTTTTGCAGGTGTTCTTTTTCGTCACCAACCTGATCGGTTGGTGGCGCTGGGCCAATCCGAAAAAAGGTGAAGAGGACAAGAAGAAAGAATTAAAAGTAAGTTATATCCCGCTGAAACATTTGATGATCTTTTCCATCGCCGGCCTGGCTGGCACGCTGTCGGCCGGAAGTCTGGCCAGCAACCTGCATGAATGGCTGCCTGCGATTTTCAGTAAGCCCAGCGCTTTTCCCTATCTCGATTCCTTTGTTACCGTCATGAGCATTGGGGCCACTTTTTTGATGATTCAAAAAAAAGTGGAATGCTGGGCCCTCTGGATCGTTGTCAATGCAGTGGCCACCGGAATGTATTTTGTTAAAGGTATAAAGTTTACAGGCGTGGAGTACCTCGCGTTTTGTTTTATTGCCGCCTTTGGACTTTGGAATTGGATAAAGGAATATCGTTCCTATTCGGTAAGCACGGTTTGAAAAGAGGACTGGTCATTGGAAAATTTCTTCCCCTGCATCAAGGGCATATCGGCTTGATCCGGTTTGCCGCCTCTCAATGTGATGAACTGATCGTGTCCATGAGTTATAAACCTACTGATCCGATCGACCCCGCGCTCCGCTTTTCCTGGATTTGCGAAACCTTCAGAAATCAGCCTAGTGTCAAGCCGGAGATGGTGCTGGATGATTTTGATGACGAAACGCTTCCCTTGGGTGAGCGAATAAAAATCTGGGCCTCGTTTGTCAGGATGCGATTTCCACCGGTGAATTTGCTTTTCAGCTCAGAGGAATACGGAGAACCATTTGGACAGAGTCTGGGTATCCCGCATATTGCTTTTGATATTTCAAGGAGCCTGTTTCCGGTTTCAGCCACTTTGATCCGGCAAAGCCCCTTCCAGTACTGGAATTATATCCCTGAAATTGTTCGTCCTTATTTTGTAAAGAAGATTTGTCTTTACGGCCCGGAGAGCACCGGTAAAACCACCCTGGCAAAACGACTGGCGGAGATTTATCAGACAGAATTTGTTCCGGAGGTCGCCCGTGAAATGATCACTTCCAATGACTTCTCGGTAGAGGATATTGTCCGGATAGGCCAGTCCCAAACGCAGCGTGTTCTTGAAAAGGTAAAGACCGCCAATAAGGTTTTGTTCTGCGACACCGATCTGATTACCACTCAAATCTACTCCCGGCACTATCTTCAAAAAGTGCCGGACGAGTTGTACGAATTGGAGAAACAGGTCTATTATGATATCTACTTTTTGTTTGATATCGATGCGCCTTGGGTAGCAGACGGATTGCGTGATCTGGCAAACCGACGGCAGGGGATGTATTCCGAATTTAAGTATGAACTGGTGAAAAGAAAGATTCCTTTTATTAACGTTCAGGGGAATTATGATGAGAGGGAAGAAATCATCAAACGAGAGATGAATAACTTATTCTCAAATCTGTAGGCAT
>JBGPGZ010000246.1:0-6360 GCA_041484175.1 Cyclobacteriaceae bacterium
AATCACCATTGTTCCTGGGTTCTCCATCATTGAGAACATACGAATAAGGCTCCTCACCGCCGGTAGCCAGAACTGAAATAGACCCATCCGTGGCAACGCAACTGCTTGCATTCTGTTGGTTGAGAAGACTGATGGTCAAATCGGAGGTGGTACAATCAAAGCCCCGGGACAAATCATTGACGTCATTGTAGGCACAGCCGCCAACAAGAAGTAATGCACACGTTATCCAAAACAATCTGTTTAATAGGCCGGCCATTTTATCCATTCCAATGCTAACGATAATCGCTGACAATAAATTTCATAAAGAGAGGAAAAAGGAAGCGTCGCTTATTGGGTCGGATGCCTGCGTGGCCTGAACGAGGTATCCGTTTTGACGCTGTCAGTTTTCAGAAACTGTTTCTTGAGTCGTTCCCTGAGTTGGGGTTTGGAGCCGGGGAAGGTTGTACGCGTACTAATGTCATAGCTCGCATAGAAAAGCAAAACAAAAAACACGATGGCGAATCCGATAAATATCTTTTTTGAGCGCGACATGGAATTGTTAATCGAATTGATCTTGGCCTGACAAACCCTAAAATGAAAAACCTAAAAAGAAATGAAAAACCCTGTTCTTGATACTTGGAAAGTCCACGGGTCCACTTTGCGGCTTTGCAAAAATGTTGGATAACCCCAGCTGATAGCGGGCTCCAACATGAAGGTGCTCGCTGGCATTAACAGCCAGGCCAAACAAGAATGAAAAGTCAGTTGATTTCATGACCTCCTTAAGATCATCATTAACGGCTTGACCACCAATGGTCCCCTTCTCGTGACCCGAAAGAAGAATCCCTAACTGTGGGCCCACCTGGAGTGAAACCCTCCTACCGCTTTCCAGCAACATGGGAAAATTCAGATAGTTCACGGTCGTGGTAGTGGAGCCCGCCGAAGGACCATTGGGTACATACTTGTAATTGTCTTTCTGGCCCTGGCTGGAAAAGAACAATTCCGGACGAAAAAACAAATTCCCCTGTATTGGCGCTTTCATATATGCCCCCAGGTGAAATCCAATGAGAGAACTTGCATCACTGTTAATGGATGCGCTGAAGGTCGAAACATTAACTCCCGTCTTGATCCCAAACTGGCTTTTTTTACCCTGGCCGTGGCAAGGGTTCAGCACAAGTGATGCCAGCAACCATAGAAAAGTAATCCTCATTTTGCCGAAAGGCCAGGGGACCAAGGTAATATTCTTACCAGCATTTTCCAATCTGCGGTTTTGTTCAAGAATGATTTTGAATCATCCCCTGGGATCAGCTGACCCATTGAGTGTTAACCGCGCGATTACCTCAATGTACTTTCTGACCGTACGCTTCGTTGATTTGTTTTTGAAGGGCCTCCCGGGAAGGCGTCGCCTGCCTTGCCAAATTCTCCCAGCGACATTCCATCACAATTTTGCCCTTGTATCCTATCCGATTTAAGGCCTTTAAATATTCTCTAAAGTCGTCACCGATCGTTCCTGGAGGCGTTCTGTTTTCCTTTTCCGCGAGATCACAGTGTACGATGTATTGTTGCGCCTTTTCAATAATGGCCGGTGGCTCGTTTTCCTTTAACATGTGATAGATGTCGGCACAAAGGCGGAAGTTTGGACGATCCACCTGTTGCACAATGTCATAGGCTTCCTCCAGTGTATTGATAAAATTTGTTTCCGTACGGTTAAGGTTTTCGAGCGCGATGACGATCTTATATTTTTTTGCGAGTTCCGAGAGCTTCCGGGCGATGGCGATCAATTGTACCCTGGCTTTCGCCCGATCAAAACCATCTGGCAGACGTCGTGCTCCGGCGCTTCCCCAAACGATCAGTTTCACTTTTGCCCGATGGCAGCGTTTAAAGACGGCTTCCGCAAAAGACAAGATTGATCCTTCGTCCACCACCGGGCCAACCACCTTCAATTCGCCGGGGATGAAAATATTGCAGGCATATAGCCTGGTCTTCAGTTTCCTGATCACCTTCAGCTCTTCCTCGAATTGCTGGTCAGTTACATTTTTGGGCGAGAAGCGCTTTGCAATGGACTCGACCAGGTATCCATATCCGCAAGCATGAAGAAGGCTATCATTTTCCAGATTCTGTACAATGCCGATCTCAGGCGCGCTTCCATTTTTTTGCGCTGTCAGTGGAGTCACACAAAATGTTATCAGGCCAATTACAAAAATCTTCTTCATTTTATAAAATAGTGCGTGCATAAAAACTCGCGTCGCAAATAAATATAGGGTTAATATATTTATTCGCGATCATGCCCGGGGTTTCTATGTGTCCTATGTACCTAACAATTCAGGCTCAAAACACATAGGCACATAGATCACATAGGTAATTATGCAGCCTCGCATGGAAAGTTCCATGAACTCAAACGCTGCGACGATGAGAAATTTATTATATTAATAAAAAAGATACTCAACCTGCAGAATTCTCAATTGCGTACTAAGCGCCCAGGTCACGCACTGAGCGCGGGGGGATTGAACGTGTTCGGCTGAATTGCGATCAGTGAATTGCGAACGGCGAATTGCGAATACCTAAAGAAAAAAAAGGGGCCAACGCCCCTTCTTATTTTCAAAAACCTCTCGGTCATTTAAGCTTCTTCACCACCGCTTCAAACGCTTCAGGGTGGTTCATCGCCAGATCGGCGAGCACCTTGCGGTTCAGGTCGATTCCGGTTTTCTTGATCTTTCCCATGAACTCGGAGTACGACATGCCGTGGAGTCGTGCCCCGGCATTGATCCGCTGGATCCACAACCCACGAAAATCTCTTTTCTTGGCTTTGCGGTCGCGATAAGCATAGACCAACCCCTTTTCAACCGCATTCTTTGCTACGGTCCATACATTTTTCTTCCGGCCAAAGAATCCCTTGGCCAATTCGAGGACGCGTTTGCGTCTCATGCGTGATGCTACATTGTTTACCGAACGTGGCATAATTTTAATTTTTGGTGGATGGCGTCTCCGACGAGCGGGGCTCTTTGCTGCCAGCAACCGGGTTAAACATCATGACTGCGATTATCGCAGCCAACCTTCTATCCGTTCTTGAAACGGCCGCGGCTCAAACCCCGGCGATTCAAGAACCTGGATTAACTCAAAACATATAAGGAAGCATCGGCCTGATATTACCCTCGTCCACTTTTTTGACAAGGGTCTTATGGGTCAGTCTTCTTTTCTGCTTGGTTTCTTTTTTTGTCAGGATGTGGCTCTTGTAGGCCTTCTTACGCTTGATCTTACCGGTACCGGTAACCTTAAAGCGCTTCTTCGCACCCGACTTTGTCTTTAACTTTGGCATCTTCTTATTCCTTTAATCTTTCTGTTCTAATTTCTTCTTAACTCTGTATTCATCAGTGAGATCAGCGATATCACTTGCATCAGCGGTCCATCAGTGAAATCACTTGAATCAGCGGTCACTTCTTTGCCTTAGGCGCAATCATCATATACATCCTCTTTCCTTCAAGCTTTGGCAACGCTTCCACTTTGCCGTATTCTTCAAGGGTTTGCGCAAACTTGAGCAACAGAATCTCTCCTCGCTCCTTGTACACAATGGCCCTGCCAACGAAATGTACATAGGCCTTTACTTTTGCTCCTTCCTTCAGGAAGTTAATGGCATGCTTCACTTTAAAGTTAAAGTCGTGCTCATCGGTATTCGGGCCAAAGCGGATTTCCTTTAAAATTGTTTTCTGCGCGTTGGCCTTGATTTCCTTCTGCTTTTTCTTTTGCTCGTACTTAAACTTCGAGTAGTCGATGATCTTGCAGACCGGTGGATCGGCATTGGGGGAAATTTCAACCAGATCCAACCCCTGTTCCTGCGCCATTTTGATGGCCAACGGCGTAGGGTACACATCCACCTTGATATTCTCGCCCACCACGCGTACGCGGGGTGCGATAATCCTTTCATTTACTCGATAAGGTTCTTCCACAACCCTCCGGCCACGGTTAAAAGGCCTGTTCGGAGGTCGGTTACTACTGGGAAAAATTGCCACTCGTTGGGTTTAAGTTCTTACTTTATTTAAAAAAAGCCCGCCTGGCCGGCGGACAGGGCTGCAAATATCGCTATAATTTCATCTTTTCAAAAAGCGGTTTGCAGATTTAATATGGGGGATTTAATAACCAGGGCCATCATTTAGACCGGCAAAGCGCATTCCTTTACGAAGTGGACCTCAAACTCCTCCAGCCCCATCGATCCCTGATCACCTGCACCATGTTTCCTTACAGCGACCTTGTTTTCGGCGACTTCCTTTTCTCCCACGATGAGCATGTAAGGCACTTTTTTTACTTCCGCATCCCGGATCTTCCGTCCGATCTTTTCGTCACGGTCGTCCAGAAAGCCGCGGATATCCTTGTCTTTTAACGCATTCATCACGCGGAGAGCGTAATCGTTGAATTTCTCGGAGATCGGCAGCACGGCAATTTGGTCGGGGGCCAGCCACAATGGAAAGTTGCCGGCACAATGCTCGATCAGAACGGCTACAAATCGCTCCAATGAACCAAAGGGAGCGCGGTGGATCATTACAGGCCGGTGCTTTTGGTTATCCGACCCCACATATTCGAGTTCAAATCGCTCGGGGAGCTGATAATCAACCTGAATGGTACCAAGTTGCCAGCTTCGGCCCAACGCATCTTTCACCATGAAGTCAAGCTTGGGGCCATAAAAGGCCGCCTCCCCTTTTACCGCAACGGTGACCAGGCCGCGTTCATCGGCAGCCTCCTGGATTTCGCGCTCGGCCCTGTCCCACAAATGGTCTTCGCCTATATACTTCTGTTTGTTCGCCGGATCGCGCAGGGATACCTGTGCTGTATAATTTTCAAACCCCAGTGAGCGCAATACATGTAAGACCAGGTCGATCACTTTGATAAATTCTTCCTTTACCTGGTCCGGGCGGCAGAAGATATGCGCATCGTCCTGGGTAAAACCGCGAACACGTGTGAGCCCATGAAGCTCACCGCTTTGTTCGTACCGGTAGACCGTTCCAAATTCTGCCAGCCGGACCGGAAGATCTTTGTAAGACCGGGGCTTTACTTTATAAATTTCGCAATGGTGCGGACAGTTCATCGGCTTTAATAAGAACTCTTCTCCAACATCGGGTGTATGAATGGGTTGAAAAGAATCCTTTCCATATTTTTCATAGTGACCGGATGTTACATACAATTGCTTGGTGCCGATGTGGGGGGTTACTACGGGATCATAGCCAGCCTTGATCTGTGCTTTTCGCATGAACTGCTCTAAACGCTCGCGCAGGATCGTGCCTTTTGGCAACCAAAGGGGCAAGCCCATACCGACTAGTTCCGAAAAGGCGAACAATTCAAGTTCCTTTCCTAATTTCCGGTGGTCGCGTTTCTTGGCTTCCTCCACCAGGTGCATATATTCATCCAATTCCTTTTGTTTGGGGAACGTGATGCCATAAATGCGGGTTAGCATTTTGTTCTTTTCATCGCCACGCCAATAAGCCCCTGCAACGTTGAGAAGTTTTACAGCCTTGATTACGCCGGTGCCAGGGATGTGGGGCCCGCGGCATAGGTCGACAAAATTTCCCTGTTGGTAAAAAGTAATGGTGCCATCGTCCAGACCTTCCAGCAATTCCAGCTTGTACTCATCTCCTTTCTTCTTAAAATATTCAATGGCATCCTTTTTCGAAACATTCCTTCTTACATACGGGCTATTGATTTTCGCCAATTCAAGCATCTTTTTTTCAACCGCCGCCAGGTCATCTTCTCCAAATGCTTTGTCCCCCAAATCGACATCATAGTAAAATCCATTATCAATCGCCGGCCCAATGCCAAACTTGACGCCGGGGTATAACGCCTCTAATGCCTCCGCTAGCAAATGCGCCGACGAATGCCAGAAGGCATACTTTCCGCCTTTATCATTCCACGTAAATATTTTGATTGCTGCGTCCCGCAAGATAGGCCGGTCCAAATCCCAAATTTCACCATTTACCTCGATAGACAACGCATTACGCGCCAGCCCTTCGCTGATGCTTTTGGCAATTTCCATGCCCTTTACTCCTTGTTCATACTCCCGCGAGGAACCATCGGGCAGTGTAATCTTGATCAAACTCATGCTTCCAAAAATTTCAGAGTGCAAATATGCAATTTAGTCCACAGACTCACCCCTCACAGCTGAGGATTTTTATTCCGGGAATTCTGGGTATGACCAGGGCGTGGGTGGTGTCCATTTAAGTATTCGGGAGAATTGCGATTTGTTAACGGCGAATTTGATAATTCGGCTATTCGATAATTCGGTGATTCGGTAGTGGGAGATTTGTGAAGTGGGTTGGTGACGGAGGAGAAAGTGGCACATGCGTCGGACACCTCCGAGGAGTCTCTCCTTCTCCGCAGTGTCTCCGTCTCGGGACGCTG